>CAZEQV010000030.1:0-1633 GCA_964514435.1 uncultured Verrucomicrobiota bacterium | reverse complement strand
CGTCATCGCTCCCGGTGTGCTTGCCAATGACGAGGACGACAACGGCGATCCCTTGACGGCCGTGCTGGTGCAGGATGCCGCCCACGGCGCCTTGTTGCTCAATGCCGATGGTTCTCTTAGCTACACTCCCGACGGCGATTTCAGCGGCACCGATACGTTCACATACAAAGCCAACGACGGCAGCGCGGACTCCAACATCGCGACGGTCACGATCACGGTGAACGCTGTGAACGACGCGCCGGTGGCGGTTGGCGACAGTTACTCGGTCAACGAAGACGACCTGCTCGCCGTCGGCGCACCGGGCGTCTTGGGCAACGACAGCGATCTCGACGGCGACACACTTACCGCCGTGTTGGCAAGCGGACCGGCGCATGGTCTGTTGTCATTGAGCGCAGACGGATCGTTCTCCTATTCGCCCAACTCCGAGTACAGCGGTCCCGACAGTTTCACCTACAAGGCCAACGACGGTTCGGCGGATTCCAATGTTGTCACCGTGGATATCACAGTGGTGGCTGTGAATGACGATCCGCTGGCCGCCGATGATTCCGCGACCATGGCCGAGGACAGCGGCGCCACCGCCATCAACGTTCTCGCCAACGACACCGATGCGGAGAATGACGTATTGACGATCACCAGCGTGACCCAGCCGGCCAACGGCGCGGTGGCCATAACCGGCGGGGGCACCGGCCTGACCTACCATCCGAACGCCGACTTCAACGGTGTGGACACGTTCACGTACACCATCAACGACGGCAACGGCGGCACGGCGGTTGGCGCCGTCACGGTCAGTGTCACGGCTGTCAACGATGCGCCTGTGGCCGGTAACAACACTTATTCCATGGACGAAAACGAAACGCTGACCATCGCCGCGCCGGGGGTGTTGGCCAACGACACGGATGTGGATGGCGACACACTGACCGCTGTGCTTGTGGACGATGTCAGCAGCGGCACACTGACGCTGAACCCAGATGGTTCGTTCACCTACGAGCCGGAACTGAACTTCAACGGCACGGTCACTTTCACCTACAAAGCCAACGACGGCAGCGCGGATTCCGATGTGGCCACGGTGACGATCCATGTATCGTCGGTCTTGGGCGCGACGGATCGGACCCTGTATGCGAAGGCGCTTGCCGCGAAGGTCAGTTGGGCTTTGCACGCCCGCGAAGTGGCCGGGGACAAACTCGTCATGCGCGGTGCAATGAATCCGCGCGGCGCGAACACAGACCTGACCGGCGCGAAGGTGGGATTGAGTATCAACAATGTTGTCGTGATACGTGAAGCGACGTTGGATTCTATCGGCGCGTTTGGCGGCAGCGTGGGCGATGGCGCACAGGCAAGAGTGCGGTTCAGCGCCAAGAACGGGCGCTATATCCTCATTCTGACCGGAGCGGATTTGCGGTCAGCCTTGGGACTCGAAAATGAAACCGGCATGGGAACCGTTGAACTGGACGTGCGGCTGAGGGTCGAGGAGGCCGGTCTGGTCACATCTGTTGTTCGCGGCACGTTGGAGGCGGTATTTGTGACGTAAGCCGGCAGGGTCAGCGCGGCGCGGTTCAAGTTCGCCAAGAATCGCGCGTTGTCCGGTGCGTTCTACTTGAACCGCACGCTGGCGGTGGAAACGGCTGCTGGACAG
>CAZEQV010000029.1:0-19313 GCA_964514435.1 uncultured Verrucomicrobiota bacterium | reverse complement strand
CCGTGCGCGACTGGCTGCGCTTTGCCGTGTCGCTTGCCACTCACGCCAATCTGAGTCCTCGCCTTCATCCGCAAGCAGAGGTTCCACCAAGATTGGCTTCAGAAATAGCGCGTAAAACGTGGGCCGTTCGCTTTCTGCTTCCGGCAATGTCAGGGGACGAGAGCTTGGTGTTGTGTTGGAGCAGGAAGGAACGACCGGCGTTGTTAATCGTAGCGATACCGGCTCTTGAGACACTCTTATCAATGCCGTGCCCAAGTCACGCAAGTTGATCGGCCTCGGCAAATCTGACGGTTCGTTGCCGCCACCGCGTGATTCAACACCATGTACATTGATGCTCGATGATAACCTTGGTTTCACTTGGTCATTGCCCGGCTGCCTTTCGGGAACCGAAGCCGCCAACGGCACCTTACGGGCTGGAGCACCGGCTCGGACTGATGCAGTTGTTCCGAGTGTGTCATCGAGTATTACGGATTCCGGTAACTCCACCTCGACAACCTGACCGGTTGGAGAACCGACCGGGTCGAAGTCGGTTTGTTCTTCTGTCGTGTTGGTGGTCACAACGGAAGCCAACGGTGCCGGCAACTCGTCCTGTCGATGTGCCGCTTTCTTCTGGCGAGTTGCCGGCCGTTTTAAGGCCATCTGCGATTTTTGATCACGGCTCCCGTCAGGAGATGACGCCGCGTGGGGTGCATCCTCCCCGAAAGGCGCGATCCGAACGGTCTGTTGCGGGGTCTGACAACCCACGAGCAGCGCACCGGACAAGAGTAGAATTGGCCATTGCGTTTTCACCGGGTCGAAACAACCGGCACAGCGGTCGTCTGCGCTGGCCGCGTGCTGATGACGAATTGCGCCTCACGGTCGGAGGTGAAAGATTTTTCAATCACCACCTCATTATTGCCGGTCGGGAAAGCTGCTCCCAGTGTAGTGCGAAGCCGTTCAATCAAGGAGTCGTAGTCCAACGTGTCCGCGCACCGATCCATGAGTTGGCCGACCAATCCGGCACTGTCATCTCCTCCCAATGCGGTGAGAGTCTGCAACGCGTTTGGTTGGCGACGGTCTTTGAACCGGTCCGATTTGTAAGCGTATTCAGCCACGATTGTTGTCGGCTGAAACTTGAGGACAAGATCAAAATCCAAAAACCGCTGCAGTTTTTGATAACGGGCTTCGGCGGCGGGATTCTTGGGCAATGCAGCGAAGAACCGAGACGCATCCAACCACACGCCGGCCACTCCCTCCCGAACCAGCGCTCGTGCCATCGGTGTTTCGCGTGATTCAGTTGCGTTGAGGCATTTCTGGATTTCGCGCTCGATGATGGGAGACTGTGGATCACCCTCAAGTTCGACGAGGAGGATGGCCGATTGGTTGACGAGTCCAAACGTGAAGAATCCGCCCTCGGGATCCAGATACCGGCCGCGACCGTGACGAATCATGGCGCGTCCCCTTGCCGGAGTCGGCAGATCGCCGGGCCGCAACGCAGCGGTGATTTCGTCAGCCACCCGGATCAAAGCGGCTTCGGCGACAACCGGATCGGTCACGCGCGCGACCAAACCGGCCACCATCACGGGGCGGTCGGTGTTGTCCGCCTGTTTTTCCGGAAACTTGGCGAAGAGATAGACATCGGTGTTCCGGTCAAAACCTTCCCGAAGCAAGTCTGTGAACACGCGTGCCGACAGCGCGCCGGTCCATGGCGAAAGAGTTTCGGGTGAAGCATCGGGACGGACAGTGGCAATCGCAAAGCTCTTGCCGGGCACAAGATGGCTGTGTTTGCCCTGCGCCGCATGGCGGAACGATGTGTAGCCGTAATGCGCCGCCACGGCGATGCCCCCGGTGGCGGCCGCGATCAGGACGATGCTCACGCCCATCGTTGCCGCGAAGCGCGGTTGCCGGGAACCATTGCCCTTGTCATGACCGTTGCCGGTGCCGGTGATGGTGACGGGTTCGACGGTGAGCACCGGAGCGCCCATTGGCGAGCGTCGACTTTGAAAGTCGCGCAACAAGGCGACGTTGAACCCGACGGCCAAACAAACCGCGAGTGGATCAAACACAATGACCAACGCCAGCATGAGCCATTTCACCACGCTGTCGGATGATGCGTCAAATGCGCGGGCTACGAACCGGTATGACCCGATGTCGGTCGCAGCGATTTGTTCTTTGAGATGGCGGATTTCCTCGTTTGATAGAGGGAATCAATCTGGGCCGTGCTGGCGGCCACCGTGGATTGCCCGATGTTCTGAAGGCCGGCAATCTGTTGTTCGATCTGGGCGATGGTTGCGGCGTGGGTTTGCCGCAACTCTTTCTCCTCCAGATCGAGAGCCGCCCACTCAGCATCGAACCGCTTTCGGATGCCGTCTATCTCGGTGTCGAGCGCAACCGCATTCTTGGCCAGTTCACCGGCAAGTTTTTCTTGCCGGGCACGGTGTTCGGCGATTTGCGCGTTGAGGGCATTGCGTTGAGAGGCCTGACGGTCGCGCAACTCCTCGCCCTTCTTAATGCTGTCAACCTTGAACAAGCCGGGACCTCCCTGTTTGGTGTAGGCGTCCACGGCGCGATCAAGCACCGCCAGTTGCTCATTGAGTCCGGCAATGAGCGCGTCTTCCGTGGCAATCGCTTTGACGATGGTCTCATTGCGGGTGACAGCGCCTTGATTCAGCGAGGCAAGATCACTGTCGCGGCGGGATTGTGCGGTGTTGCGTTTCTCTTGTATGCGCAGCAGCGCGGCATCGAGCGAAGCGTTCGCGCCCGTGATTCGGGTCTGGAGGTTTGCCAAGGCATCTTGGCCGGTATCGCTGGTCTTGTGGAGTTGTCCCCGCGCAGAATCAATCTGGCGCTGGGTGTCCGCATTTTCACTTTCGAGCATCGCAATCTGTTCTTCGAGCGCGGATACTTTGGTGAATGTCCGCTCGTAGGCTCGCGCCAGATAGCCATAGTTGCCCAGCGAAGTGATCGCAATGAGAGTCACCACGGCAATGAACAGGTACGCGCGAAGTGCCCGGCTGATGTCATTCCAGTACCGGTACAGAAATGAGGCAGCGACGAGTTTGCCCACTTCCAAACTTGCCGCCATAATCATAACAGCAGTCGCCGACCCGATGAATAATAGGCCGAGGCCTTTGACTGAGAAAAATGCCGAACACCCGGCAATGAATAACGCCGCAACGCCAATAAAATACTTGAAGCCCGAAGGCAGAGATGTGGCGCCATCTCCCCCGCGGGGGTCCCCAGAACTGCGCATTACAACCTCCTTGTTGGAAGGAACTTGTGGCAAAAACCCCAGCACAAGTCAAACACAATCGCTTCCGAGTAGAATGAAGTCTTGAGTTACCGGCGGAATGTAATACTCCGAGTCACTGTGCCGGAATAGTGATGAGAGGCAGCGGCTCCTTCTGCCCGGTATCGGTGAGTGTGAACAACATCAACATCAAGGCGAAGGTACGTTTGCTGCCAAGGTCGCGGTCGTCTACCCAAAACCACCTGTTGCGGTATGCCACCGTAACAAATGCGTCGGTAGGTCTTGCCTTTGAGGATTGAATACGCACCAAACTATGAGTTTGTTTTGGTCGGCTGTCTTGGTCAAATCCAGGCGCTGCGCGTTTCTCGGTGATGTCAACCACAGGCACCTCCACTTGTGCGGCCATGGTGGACATAATGTGGAGGATCGAACGTGTTAACACCGCTATTTCCTTGTTCGATGAACTCATACCGCCAAAAACCAGAGTAAATTCGGTTGCATCACGATCAAGTCGCAGCAACTGCCGCAACTCATGAATCTTCGCAAGTGTCACCTCGTCCAGGTCTGTGGGATGGAAGGTCAGGATGCTTGTCGTGTGTTTATGCTGATCCAGTTTCACCCGCATGCTGACAGTACCCGCTTGCTGAAGGGCTCGGAATAACTCGGCCGCTCTCAAAAACTCGGCGTCCGGCGCTCTCACTCCGGAAATGGAAGTTTCTTGGTTCTTCAATCCGTTGATGGATGCGACCGCTGACAATAGAACTCCATCAGCCGGCCATCCGGATTGAATCATGAAGAAGACTGATTCCGGCAACAGCGGCGTCATGATCGCCTTTATGAACTGATTTCCAGTCAACGGTGTGTAAGTGACCGTGGGACGATCCGTGTATTTTCCGTATGCTCCGAGTGACATACTGTAGTCACGTGGATTGGAGAGTTGACCACCCAGATTGGCCCCGGTTTCGAATGTATAGCCGGCCACGATTTGACCCACATCCACAAATATCGGCGGATCAAGATACCGGAGCTTGACGATATTGAGCAGTGTTTGCCGCTTCCATGATTCGGAAATTGAACTGCTGTATTCGAACCGGTCCCGGACAACCGTGCCAGGGCCGATAGACCGGCAACCAGCCAAAGCCAAACAGACTATGAGAACCAACCGGCGCAAGTTCGTCATCTCGCGCAGCCAATCATCGTGATGAAAGACCAACACATATGTCGCATATCATGCACGACTGCCGTTGAACAAGCTCAATCCGGCCTTGAAGCGCCCCACAACAGCAATTTCGGTTCTTGTTGGGCGCTGTCTATGTGCGGATGTATACAATTTGTTTCTTGAACCTGGGCGTCTGCATGTACTTCTGCAAAAGGGACCTCAGCTTCGACCCATATGATTGAGGGGGAAAACGTAAAGCTCTCACGATGATCCGCGTGATCTCACCGAAACGCACGATACCGGGTCGAAATGGCCGTCATCGAATTCCAACCTTTCTCGGAACCGGGTATCCTGGGCCGGTCTGACTCCAGAGGCCGGTGCTGTCAGGGGACCGCCGCCCTCCATCGCGGGCAGCGACGACAGAATCGAAGCAGGAACCGCAATCAAATCGCCCGCGGTCATCAATCCTTGTACGGATCAACAATATCCCGACCAGCCATCGCCACACCCAGCGGCCGCAGCGTATGCAGAATGCGAACTGTGCCGGCGTGCGCCGCCAGAACATCGGGCAATCGCCGGTACGCTTGCGGAGCTTCGTCCAAGTCGCCCCCGCGCAGCACCACGCCCTTGTTGCGGAGCCAGTTCATCATTTCATCGTGGCGCACCAGTCCCGGCTGGCGGATCCGTTTGCCGCCAATGGACTGGAACCGGCCTTTCGCGGCGGTGCGCGACATAATCCGCCCGGCGCCGTGAACAGTGGAAAAAAGGGCTTCGCGCGCTTTCGGCGAATCCACGCCCTCCAAGATCACGGCGTCGTCGCCCATGCTGCCGCCGACGAAACCTTTTTGCCCCGGAAACGCCGGCGTGGCTCCTTTGCGCACAACCCAATAACTCTCTCCGCCATGAACTTCGCGCCAGGCAAAATTGTGATGGTTGTGAACTTCTTCCACTATGCTGGCCTTGAGGATTTCGCGGACCACATAACGAGCCACGTACTCGCGTCCCGCGTAGGCGTACCGGCCCGCCAGGTTCATCGCCGCCAAGTAATCTTGCCCGAGCGGTGATTCTTGCTCGACCACGGCGGGCGGCACATCCATCCCATCCTTGCCACCGGCCGCTTGAAGAAAATGCGTGGCCGTCTTGTGGCCGAAACCACGCGAACCAAAATGAACCCCCACCCAGATCACACCGGCTTCGTCCGTAAAAATATCAACGTAGTGATTGCCCGAGCCGACTGTTCCCAGTTGCTCCTGCGCCATCTGCTTCCACTGCCGCAAGGGATGCATTTCCCAAGTGTCGTCATCGAACAACTCATGGTCCACCGTCACTTGGTTGGTCCGCCCGATTCCGAAAGCGATGTGGCGGGCCACATCATCCATGATGGCCTGGATGTTCGGCTTCACCATGTCTTCCGTCGCGTCCGTGCGGATGGCGAGGTTGCCGCAGGCGATATCAAAGCCAACGCCCGAAATGGAGATCTTGTCCCTGTAGGCCACCACGCCGCCGATGGGCTGGGCGTATCCTTTGTGACCATCCGCGCAAAGCACGGCCTTCTCGCCGCCGGCAAGCAGACAGGTCTCGATCTGCTTGATCGTGGCGTCGTCGTGTTGTCCAAAGATGACCGGTCTCATAACCCAATAATCATCCAATTCCTTCATTCCGCCAATGGCATTTCGCAGGGGCGATGTGGTATAAGTCTCCCCCATAAATCAGGAGGTCGCATTCATGTCCCTCAAATCACTCATCGCTACCGGCACAAAACTGTGGCTCGATTCCATTGACCCGCAGCTTGTGCAAACCAACCGCGCGCTCGGCGCCACCGGCGCGACATCCAACCCCATCATTGTCTCGGACATCCTCAAAACCGGCCGGTTCGACAATCGCATCCGCCAACTCGCCGCCCAGAGACTGCCTGACGAATCCATCGCCTGGGAGATGACAGATGCGCTCGTGCGCGAGGCTCAATCTGTTTTCCTGCCGGTCTGGAAAGCGACCAGCGGCAATGACGGTTATGTCAGCTTTGAACTCGATCCCTTGCTCGAAGACCCGGTTCTCGCCCTGCCCCACCGGCAACGCGTGGACTCCTACATCTCGCTCGGCAAACGCTGGGCCAAAGACCAACCCAACCGGCTCATCAAAGTGCCGGCCACACCTGCCGGTCTGGATTCACTGGAAGAACTCGCCGCGGCGGGCGTCAATCTCAATGTCACCCTCATCTTCAGCGAACGCCAATACAAGATCGCCCGCCAAAATGTCTGGCGCGGCGCCCAACGACGAACCCACCTGGCATCGTTCAAGAGCGTGTACAGCATCTTCGTTTCGCGCGTGGACGTGTACACCGAGAAACACGTCCCGCAACTCTCGCCCGCCGCTCAGGGACAAGTGGGCATCGTCAACGTCAAGCTGCTTTGGCGGTTGAACCAACAATTCTGGGCGGACAAACATGTGCCACTGCAACAAGAGATCGTCTTCGCCAGCACCGGCACCAAGAAACCGGAAGACCCGCCCGACAAATACGTCGAGGCGTTGGCCGGCAGCGATATCCAAACAAACCCACCGGCCACCAACGACGCCGTCGAGCGATTGGGCAAGACCTACTCGCGCCAAGTGGACAACCCCCCGCCGCCCGCCGTCGTGGATGAAATCCTCCGCGAAGTGGACGCGGCGAGAATGGAATCCAAGCTGATGGAGGAAGGCATTGCCAAGTTTGCCGATCCCCACAAGGCGCTGCTCAAGCTGATTGGCCAAAAGCGGACAAACTGAAACAGAATCAGGCACAAAATACCGCTTGCTTTGATGGAAATGCACCGATAGATTGCCGCACCCTTAGCCATGAAACCAGAGATTCATCCCGAATACGTCGAAGCCATCATCCACTGCGCCTGCGGCAACGTAATCAAAACACGTTCCACCCGCAAGGACATGCATGTCGGCATTTGCTCGAACTGCCACCCCTTCTTCACCGGCACCGCCAAATACGTGGACACCGCCGGCCGCGTCGAACGCTTCCAAAAGCGTTACGCCAAGAAGAAATAGTTTCTTTCCCCCTATCCGACAGGAGCATTGTGTTCCTGTCGGATTTTCCTTTTCCCCCTGTGAGTGCGCCCCTGAACATCGAACGTCACCGGCTGCGCGCTGCCGAATTGGAGAGCGAACTCTCCAACCCGACGGTCTATGCCGACCAACGGCGCGCCGGCGACCTCGCGCGCGAACTGCAGCGGCTCCGCAAACTCCTGACCGATGATGACCAGTACCAGAAGGTGCTTCAGCAAATCGCCGAGAACGAACAACTCATCGCCGCCGGTGACCCCGATCTTGCCGCGCTAGCCCGCGAAGAACTGCCGGCCCTCGCCGTCGAACGCGACCGGTTATACCGCGAAATCCGTCTCGGACTTGTCCCCCCCGACCCCAACGACTCCCGCAACACCATCGTAGAAATCCGCGCGGGCACCGGCGGCGAAGAAGCGGCCCTGTTCGCAGCCGACCTGTTCCGCATGTACAACCGGTACGCCGACAGCACGGGCTGGAAAGTGGAAGTGATGGACGCCAGCGCCAGCGAACGTGGCGGATTCAAGGAAATCATCTTCTCGGTGACCGGCCAGGATGTGTACAAGAAACTCCGTTACGAATCCGGCGTTCATCGTGTGCAAAGGGTGCCGGCCACCGAAGCACAAGGTCGCATCCACACGTCCACCGCCAGCGTGGCCGTGTTGCCGGAAGCCGAGGAAGTGGATGTGCAGATCAAACCCGAGGACTTGGACGTGACCGTCTGCCGCGCCAGCGGTCCGGGCGGCCAAGGAGTCAACACCACCGACAGCGCGGTGCAAATCATCCACAAACCGACCGGATTGATCGTGCGTTGCGCGGACGAACGCAGCCAGCTCAAAAACAAGGCCAAGGCCATGCGCGTGTTGCGTTCCCGGCTGCTGGCCGCCAAACAAGAAGAAGAACAGGCGCGACTCACGGCGGAACGTCGCAGCCAGATCGGTTCGGCGGAACGCAGCGAAAAAATCCGCACCTACAACTTTCCGCAGAACCGCGTCACCGATCACCGCATCAATCTCAACATCCAGAACCTGCCGGCCATCCTTGACGGCGACCTTGACGACCTGATTGATTCGTTGATGGCTGACGACTACAACCAGCGCCTCGTCTCGGCGGTCGGTTGAGAGCCTCACATGATACCGGGCACGAACGCCGTCCAGTGCTCCTCCGAAACGATCTTGCAGCCGCTGCCCAGTTTCTTCAGTTTCACCGCGCGTTCCACCATGGAATCGTCCGGCCGCAACGCCCCAACCACGAGAAAATTCGTGTCCCATTGCGGATGCCCGTGACAACGCGCCCCGTTCTGGTGAAGCACCGCGATGCAACGCTCAATCGTCCCGAACACAAACCGGCCCGCAAAACAGAGATTCTTGCCCGGCAAAACAATGTCCGGCGCCGGAACATCAAATGGAACCTGCTGGGTTTGGGTGGCGGCACTCGTCGGGTCGGGCTTGTCGAGCACCTGATGCAACAGATCCCGCAACTCCCCGCGCTCCGTCTCGCTGACACGACCGTCCCGGTAGACTTCCATCAACCGGCGTGACAGAACATTGCCGGGCCAATGGCCGGTGGCTTCGCGATGCGTCCGCACCCATTCCCGCAACAAATGCGCTTCGTGCTCCTCCACGTGTCCATCGGCCATGACGTGCCGGCACAGTTGGAGCAGTTCCTCCAATGCCGCCAATGCATGGTAGGGCTTGATGTGGCGGAACTCGGGCAATGACGACCCGCGCACCCAATCGGCCATGCCCGTCCGCCAGACAAGGACATCTTCTTGCGCAAGGAGCCGCCCCAACTTCGCCGCGCTGACAGGTCCGCGCGTCACGTGCAACGCATCCAGATAGTAATACCGATCGTCCTGCGACATGAGGGCGGTTTAATGAACCATGCCCGCGAAGTCAAGCCGCAGCCCGTTTCCGAGATTGAGTGTGCAAACGGTGCGTGCTATCATGCCACCTTGAAATAATCACCCATCAACCTTGGAGGAATCCATGAACCGCTTGCTCACAGTCGTTGTCGTCACGTTATCGGCCGGTGTCGTATGGAACCTTGCCGGATGCGCCTGCTGCCAACAACAGTCCACTCCCAGCCGCATGGCCATCGCCAACCTCAACCCCACCAAAGGCAACGAAGCCACCGGCGTCGTCACCTTCAAACAAACCAAGTCGGGCGTTTTGGTCACAGCCAGCGTCACCGGCCTGACCCCGGGTGATCACGGATTCCACATCCACGAGAAAGGCGACTGCAGCGCGCCGGATGGATCCTCCGCCGGTGGCCATTGGAATCCCACAGGCCACGACCATGCCGGGCCGGATGCCACGCATCGTCACATGGGCGACTTCGGCAATATCACCGCCGACAAGTCCGGCAAGGCTGCCTACTCGCGCACGTTTCAAGACCTGAGTTTTGACGGTCCGCATTCGTTGCTCGGCAAAGGCGTGATTGTGCATCGCGACCCCGATGACTTGAAGACCCAGCCCACCGGCAACGCGGGACCGCGCGTCGCCTGCGGCGTGATCGTCGAACTGACCAAGTGACAGCAAGGCCATCATGAAACCTTGGCTGCGCTCCTTGGTCGCGCTGCTGTTCCTGACGGTGGCGCTCGCCCCGCCCTGCCGGACAGCGGCACAAGATGATGCTGACGCTCCGCCGCCGGAAACCCCCGCGCCCGGCACGTTCACCGTGTCGTCGTACAACGTCGAAAACTGGCTGTTGATGACGCGCGGCAGCAAAACCAATGAACCCAAACCGGAAGTCTCCCGCCAGCAAATTGTCTCCATCTTGGCGCGCGTCAAACCCGATGTGGCCGGCCTCATCGAAATCGGCACCACGAACGACCTGGCCGAGTTGCGTCACCGTTTGAAGGAAGCCGGCTCGGACTACCCGCACCAGGAATGGTGGCAGGCTGCCGATCCCACCCGGCACGTGGCCTTGCTCTCCAAGTTCCCCATCGAACGCCGCTACTCCCGCGCCGACTACACCTATGACCTCGACGGTCGCCCCACCCCCATCCAACGCGGCATTCTTGATGTCCTGATCCGCGTCAACGACTCGTACGCCTTTCGCGCCATCGTCGTTCACCTCAAGTCCAAACGCGAAATCGAGGGCGCCAGCCAGGCCGCCATGCGCCTCGGCGAAGCGCGCCTGCTGCGCCAGCACATTGACGACATTCTCCAGCGCGACCCCCACGCCAACGTCCTCGCCGTCGGCGACTACAATGACACACCCGAAAGCGAACCCATCCACACCGTCATCGGCACCGGCGCCCGGCAACTGTTCGACATCATGCCCCGCACCAGCACCGGCCACGTGGATACTCACTATTGGCGGTCGCAACGCAGCTACAGCCGCATTGACTACCTGCTGGCCAGTCCCGGCATGTCCAATGAGTATGTCGCCGGCAGCGGCCGGTTGGCCAACTATCCCGGCTGGCTCGATGCCAGCGATCACCGCTGCTTGTACGCCAAGTTCCACGACCGCGACATCGGCCCTCCTCCCGATTACGTTGCCTTGACCGGGCCGGACACGAAAACAGTGGCGCCGACCAGGCCGCGTCTGACCGCGTTGCTTCTCCTCACCATCATCATTGTCGTTCTTGCGGCGCTCGTGGTCATGAACCGCAACAAAGCCGGCAAGACCACCTGACGTGGCCACGCTTCACAGTCCGATTTTTTCCAGATCCGAGGCCGGCACCCAGCCTTGCTGTCCATCGGCGCGTTGCACCAACAGCCAGTTCCCGCGGTCTTCCCGCACCGCCACTTTGAGTCCTTCCTGCAACGGAAAGTGCACCGTGGCATCCGCCAACGGCGCGAACCGGGCCGCCCCGCTCTTGGACACGACAACCGCAGCCGGCAACGTCCGGTCCAACCACAGCCGGTACGCCAACGCCGCCGTCACGCTCACCCACAAAACGCTCATCGCCACCACCCCGTTCAGCCAGACCGTTCGCGCCCGGCTCGACCACATCCAGACGCCAAGACCAATCGCCGCCAGCCACAGCGTGCCCAATTCATACACCGACCATTCACCCAACGTCCGGCTCATCACCGCCGAGTGGACAAACCGTTTCACCGGATTGACCGGCACGTTCAACAATTCCACACCCAATCGGTTCTCGGCGAACTTCAGATTCGCCAAAATATCCGGATCGCGTGGCGACAACCGCCGCGCGCGCTCATAACTGGCCACCGCCCGTCCTAGCTGGCCTTCCCGGAACAGCGCGTTGCCGAGATTGAAATGAACATTCGCGGTCTTTGGCTCGATCTGCTGATACACGGCGGCCGCTTCGGCAAACCTGCCGGCATCGTAGAGTTTGTTGCCGGTTTCCAGGTCCGCCACAGCCAGACCGGTCAAACACATGACCACCGCCACGATGCTAGATGTCAGAGCGTTCCAGTTCATCCACCAATTTCTCCGCTTCGTTGCGAGTCTGTTCCCAATTGCCCCCTGCCCCACCGGCGAAGCGCGCCGCGTCACACACCTCAAAAATCTGCCTCACCCGGTCCGCCAAAGCGGTTTCCATCCCAGCCGGCAACAAACGTTCCTCCACCACGGATGCGGTGATGCCCTCTTCCGGTATGTTTAACCGATCGCCGATGTAGCAGCGCATCGCCGCATGAACACCGGCAAAGTCGGTGGCTGACTGCAACAAATCTCGGGTCCGTTTGGCCGCGCGAGAGCGTCGCGCCAGCGCCACGTTACCGGCCAGCTTTTCCCGACGCCGTTTCCAACCGCACAGCACCGCGAGTCCGATCAGCGGTGCAAGGTTCAACACCGCGAACCCAACCTGACCGGCCACCAGTCCGACTGTGGCCGGTGCGCCCACGCTTCCTTTCAAGTACACGATGTCTTCCCCGAGACGCGCGTGCCGACGGGATGTCCCGTCGCCGCCGATCACGGTGGCGATGCCCCCACCGGCGGGTCGGACGTTGAGGACGATCGGATCGCGCCGGAGGGTTTGGTACCGGCCCGCTATCGGGTCGAAGAACGAAAACTGAAACGCCGGTATCTGCTTCGCCTCGGTGCTCTTGGGAATCAGCACCTGCTGGAAATCGCGTTCCCCCTGGGTGCCCAATTCGTTCTTGGTGGATTTCGTCGTGGGATCATACGCCTTGAAACCCTCGCCGGGATCGAACTCCAAGCGCGGCACCGTGTCCAGGTTTCCGTCGCCGGCAATCTTGACCATCAACGTGACCGGATCGCCAACGGCCACATCCGTCGGTTTCGCGGTGACCTCCAGGTTCCAGCGCCCCACCGCCCCGGTAAAGTCGGCGGGACGTCCTTCTGCCGGCAAGGGCATCACCTCGATGGGAATCGCATCCCATGTCAGCGGCACCTCGCGCACTTCGGTTCGACCGAAGAACTGGTCGAAAAACGGGTCGTCAAACGCGGATCCGCGCCGACCGCGTTTTTCGACGGCCAGTTGGACCTTCATGACCACAGGCCCGAAGGAAAGCTTGCCGGTGCGCTCGGGTGAAAGGGCGCCTTCCACCTGGATGATGTTGAATACTTCGCCATCAATCACGCGGGAGCCTTGCTTCAGATTCGGCAAGAACTTGTATCCGAGGCCGGGAGCATCCGCATTGAAACTGCTGACGCCTTTGACGGGAACGTTCTGGCGCGCCAACAGCAAAACATGAACCGGCATCGTCTGACCGAGATACAACTTCTGCGAATCCATCACCACACGCAGAAACATCATGTCGGAGATATCCTTGGCGGCGGCGGCTTTCTCCACGATGATGGCGATGGGCTGCGTCCGGTAGGTTTTCCCTTTCACCTCCAGCGCGACGGACGGCAACGTGAAATCACCGGTGCGCGTTGGCGTCACTGTGTACACGAGGTTCACCCACTGTGAGACGGCGCCGTTGACGAACGTCATTTGTTGCTGCGTGAACGGCCCTTGAAACGCCAGTCCATCCACGGCCGGTATCTCCGGTCGAATGTCGCCGCGCACGCCACGCACCGTCACCGTGAATTGAACCGATTCGCCAAGACTGATCTTGCGCTGATCCACGCTTGCTTCGACCGACACCTCTTCGGACCGCGCCGACTGGGCCAGCAGGAAGATCGCGAACACACATGACAAGCACCGTCTCACGTCACCAATCCTTCACCACCCCGCGGGTGTCCTTGTTCTCCATCTGCAGTTCGGGAAAGAAGTTCCAGTTGCGCTCTTCGTCCCGGAGATCATCCAGCATGGCTTCGACCCTGATCTTCTCCATTTGCTGCTGTTCCTTCTGCTGATTGTCCTGAGCCTGCTGTTGTGGCTGCTGGTGTTGCTGTTCTTGCGCTTGTTGTTCCTCATGTTTCTGTTGGTCTTCCTTCTTCTCGTTGTCCTGCGGCTGCGGTTGTGGCTGTTGATCTTCGTTCTTGGATTGTTGATTCTGATCTTGTGGTTGCTGCTGCTGCTGTTGTTGTTCTTCCTGCTGTTTCTTCAATTCCTCAATCTTCTTCTTCACCAAGTCTCGGTTGAACTGCGCATCCTCGTCGTCGGGCGTAATGGCCAACGCATTCTCATAGTCCTTCAACGCGCGCTCGTAAACCGGCAAGGCTTGTTGCGGACCTTGCTTCTCAACGATCTCACCGATCCGGTAATGCGTGTTGCCCAAGTTGTAGAACGCCCTCGCCTGCAGTCCGCGATCCGGTGCGCTCAACGCCTTCTCCAACGCTTTGACGGCTTCCTCGGCCTTTCCAGCCCGGTACGCTGCCGTCCCGAGATTGTACTGCAGCGCCCAGTGATCCGGCTGTTTCTCCGCCGAGTGCTGAAACTTCCGGTACGCTTCCTCGAACTTCCCATGCTCGAAAAGCTTCGCAGCCGGCGCGGCGACTGCCATCACCGGCAGTGTTACCATCGCGATTGTCAGAGCCAAGCGTTTCATGTTCGTCGTCGGTCGGAAATGAAGGCTTCCATCATCAGCAAGGCCAAGGCAATCCCCAGCGGCCACTGGAATCTCTCGAAATAGCGCTTCTGCAACTTTGATTCGTATTCGCTTTGCTCCAGTTGCGCAATGCCCCGCTCGTAAATGTCGTCCATGCCGAAATCGCCCGGCGCGCTGCGCACGTAAATCCCGCCCGTGGTGAGTGCGATTTGTTTGAGCGTTTCCTCGTCCAACCGCGATTTCACGACCTGTCCCTGCTGGTCTTTCACAAACTCCATCGCTTTGCCAGGCTCGCGCACCGGAATCAGTTCCCCCTCCGTGGTGCCGATGCCGATGCAATAGATGCGAACACCCTGTCTCGCGGCTTCATCGGCGGCCTGCAACGCGTCGTCATCCGTGGACTCGCCGTCGGTGATCAACACAATGGCCCGTTCGCGTCCTTCACCGGCCTCGAACCCTTTCAACGCCGTGCGAATCGCCAATCCAACAGTTGATCCGCCCACCGGAATGACACCGGGATTCGCATCCTGCAGGGTTAATCGAAACGCTTCGTAGTCCACCGTGAGCGGGCATTGCACAAACGCGGTGCCCGCAAACGCCACGAGACCGACCCGGTCGCCCCGTAGTTTCTGCGCCAAGTCCTTGACGGCAAACTTGGCCTGCGTGAGACGGTTTGGCCGCACGTCCTCGGCCAACATGCTGCGGGACACATCCAACAACACAAACACATCCACACCCCGATGCTTCACTTCGTGCCACTCAAATCCCCATCGCGGACGGGCCAACGCTAGAATGGCAAACAGGATTGCGCCGACCACCAACACGGCTTTCCAGGTCCGCCCACCCCGATGCAACGTCGTCGCCAGACGGTCCGACAGCGGCGGGCCGGCGAACTGTTCCAGCGCGCGCCGTCGCGCGCGCCACGCCGCAATCAGAAACGCCGCCAACAGCGGCAACGCCGCCAGCCACCACAAGGCCGTTGGATTCGCAAAGTTCACGGCACCCTCCGCAATCGGGTGTTCTCCAAAAAGACACCGGCCAGCAGACAAACCAAGCCGGCACCGGTCAACCACGGAAACAGTTCCTCCCATTCCTCATACTTCACGACTTCGATTTCGCGTTTCTCCATCTTGTCAATCTGCTCGTAAATCTTGCGCAACGAATCGGTGTCGGTCGCCCGGAAGTACTGGCCGCCCGTTTCGGACGCGATGCGTTTCAACAGGTTCTCATCAATCTCCACCGGCATCGGACGATACCCGAGAATCCTGCCGGCCCGGTCCATGACCGGCATGGGCGCCACGCCTTGCGTACCGGCTCCGATGGTGTACACGCGAATCCCGAACTGCTTGGCGGCGGCAGCAGCATCCATGGGCGGAACCTTATTGACGTTGTTCACACCGTCCGTCAACAACACCACCACTTTGCTCTTGCCGGTGCTTTCGCGCAGCCGATTGATGGCAGTGCCAAGGCCGGAGCCGATGGCCGTGCCGTCTTCGATCAAACCGACCTTCACGCGCTCCAGATTTCGTTCCAGCCAATCATGGTCGAGCGTCAACGGGCTTACCACATACGCCTTGCCGGCAAACGCCACCATGCCGATGCGGTCGTTGAATCGGGCTTGAATGAACTCTTTGACGACCTCTTTGACCACCGTGAGACGGTCGGTCTCCTTGCCCTTCCACTTGAAGTCCATCGCCATCATGCTGCCGGAGACGTCCACCGCCAGGCAGATATCTATGCCTTCCGCGCGGGAAACGCTTTCGCTGCGGCCGAGTTGCGGACGCGCCAGCGCCAGAATGATCAACACCAGCGCAGCGGCTCGCAACAGCCACAGCACCGACACACCCACCGTTGACCAGAACGAATGCAGCCCATTGCCCGGCAAAACGGACGAATAGAGCAAGCCTCCCCGGCCTGAAACACTTCGCTGCCGCCACCACCAAACCGGCAGCGTCAACAACAGCAGCAACACCCATGGGTTCGCCCATCTCATCGGTTCGAAGCCGTCTCCTGAACAAAACGTTCCGCAGCCGCAAATGCGCGGGCGGCGTCATCCTTGCCGGGCCGCAACCGCGCGAACTTCACCATGTCCGCCTCCGACAGGAACGCTCCCAGCAAGGTCATGTGCTGAGCTGGCAAGGCGGCTTCGGCGAGGAACTCCTCCGTGGTGCGCTCGGGCGCATGCAATCCAAATTGACCCTCAACGTAATGACGCACGATGTTCGACAACCTCGTGTAGAACATTTCGACCGGAGGATTTTCCCGACGCAAATCATCCAAGGCTCTCCGGGCGGTTTCAAATGGTGTGGGCAACGGCGGAGGCGGGGTGACCGGTTTCACCCGGCGGTACCGCCAGATCACGAAGGCGATGATACCGGCGGCGACAAGGACAGCTACCAACAGCCAAATCCACGGCAAATCCATCGGCACCGGCACCAGCCCCTTGATATCGCGAATGTCGTTTGTCGTACTCATGCCACTGCCAAACGCTGCTCACGCGACCGGAAGAACTGGACAAGGGGTTTGAGGTAATCGAGGTCGGTTCTGATTTCCACGTGGTCGCAGGCGCTGTTACGAAGCAGCCGACGCAATTGATCGAACCGCTGCCGGGCCGTTTGTTCGTAGCGGTCGCGCACGCGGGCATCGAATGTGTCCAATAGGACCCGCTCGCCGGTCTCGTTGTCGCGCAGTTCGAGCAATCCGACCGCCGGCAAGGTTTCCTCGCGCGGGTCGCGCAAACTCAACGCCACCAGATCATGCCGGCTTCCGGTCACGCGCAGCTTGCGCGACAACGTTTCCGTGTCGCCCACTTGGAAGTCGGAGAGCAGGAAGGTGACAGCCCGGCGGCGTTGCACCTGGTTGAGATAATCGAGCGCGCGGACAATATCGGTGCCGCGCCCGGCCGGCTTGAATGCGAGTATCTCGCGCACCACGCGCAACACGTGCCGGCGGCCTTTCTTCGGGGGAACATACTTTTCCACCGCGTCGGTGAACATGACAAGACCCACCTTGTCGTTGTTGCGGACGGCCGAGAAAGCGAGGACGGCGGCCAGTTCCGCGGCGAGTTCATTCTTGGTTTGGCGAACGCTGCCAAACTGGCCGGAACCGCTGACATCCACAAGGAGCATGACCGTCAGCTCGCGTTCTTCCTTGAACTTCTTGATGAACGGATGCCCGAACCGGGCCGTGACGTTCCAGTCAATCGCCCGCACCTCGTCACCGGGGAGATACTCGCGGACTTCTTCAAACTCCATGCCGCGACCTTTGAAGACGGAATGATACTGGCCTCCGAGCACGTCGGTGACTTCCCGGTTCGTTCGGATCTCGATCTGGCGCACTTTCTTGAGGATTTCGCGGGGAATCACGGCACCGGCACGCGATCAAAGATTTGTTTCAGGATCGTTTCACTGGTCATGCTTTGCGCTTCCGCTTCGTAACTGACGATGACCCGGTGGCGCAGCACATCGAGTCCGATGGATTTCACGTCCTGCGGCGTGACGTAACCGCGGCCTTGCAGGAACGCGTGCGCTTTGGCCGCCAACGTCAGATAAATCGTGGCCCGCGGTGAGGCGCCGTATTGGATGAGGTCGCGCAGTTCGATGCCGAAGTTGGCCGGCTCGCGTGTGGCGAACACGAGGTCCACGATGTAGTTCTTGATCTTGTCGTCCATGTAAATGGCGTTGACGACTTGCCGCGCGCTGAGAATCCGGTCGGGTGAAATGACGGGCGTGGTGAAGATCTGTTTGCCGGTCTCGGCCATGCGATCGAGAATCTCGCGTTCTTCCTGCTTGGTAGGATAGCCGATGGAGAGCTTGAGCATGAACCGGTCAACCTGCGCTTCCGGCAAGGGATAGGTGCCTTCCTGCTCGATCGGGTTCTGGGTGGCCAGAACGAGGAATGGGTCCGGCAACTTGAAGGTCTGGTCGCCAATGGTGACCTGACGCTCTTGCATGGCTTCGAGCAGCGCGCTTTGAACTTTGGAAGGCGCCCGGTTGATTTCGTCCGCCAGAATCAGATTGGCGAACACGGGACCTTGTTTGATGCGGAACTCGCCGTCTTTGGGATTGTAGATGAGCGTGCCAACCACGTCAGCCGGCAAGAGATCGGGTGTAAACTGGATGCGATGAAACGAGGTCTGAATAGCCGCCGCGAGGGTTTTGACGGACAATGTCTTGGCCAGTCCGGGCACGCCTTCCAACAGCAGGTGCCCGTCGGCGAGCAGGCCGATGAGCAGGCGTTCGATGAGATATTTCTGGCCGACAATGACCTTGCCAATCTCGCCGGTAAGCTGGCGGACGAATTCGCTTTCGCGTTTGACCTGTTCGTTGATGGCCGCAATTCCGTGTTCCATGAAGTTGTCTGACTCCTGAGAAGGTTGGTTGAGTTCGCCTGACGGAAATAGAGACACAGAATCAGCCCGGCAAGTTCAAAGTCGAACTTGCGTTCCACAGTATTCGCCGCCAACGGTCAGGGCTGTTTGTCAATTTCCAGGAGTTCGAGGACAGCGCCGAGCACCGTCTGACCGTCCACATAGGCGTACCGGCCACCGACAAAATCACCGGTCTGAATGGCCGGCATGCTCTGCCGTTCCAGCTTCAGAAGCACTTCTTTCATGCCTTCCACCCGAAATGCGATGTGGTGGATGCTTTCGCCGTGTTGGTTGAGATGTTCGCGCCACGTGCTCGGTTCGCCGATTGGCTCGATGAGTTCGATGGTGATCTGTCCGAGGGAAAAAAAGGCCAGTTTGGCGCGGGCGTTGGTCGCGCGGCCACGGTAGCGGATACCGGACACTTCAGGTTTTTCGGTGACGATGATCTTGGGCGTTTCACAGCCAAGCGTGGCCGCCCACGCGCGGGATTTTTCCTCGATGTCGCGGACGACGATGGCGACCTGGCAGAGGGTGGCTCCGTGAAGTGGTGATGTGTGCATACGTTCAATCCATTGTGCCCGCATGGGCGGCGGTGAGCCGGGGAACAACCCGCGCCTCCGAAAGGCCATC
>CAZEQV010000028.1:0-19376 GCA_964514435.1 uncultured Verrucomicrobiota bacterium | reverse complement strand
CTGACGCACCGGAGAAATACGCCGGTATCGTCCTACTGGCGGCACTGGCTGTGACCATTCTATTTAACGATCGGCGAACCGACCGTCTGCTGTTTTGGTTGTTGGTGGGAATGTTTTTGGTCACGGTGATGCTGGCGACCGGACTCGACACCGTGGCCGGTGCCAATCTGGAAACATGGGGCGCGGTGTTCGGCTTGGATGGCGTGGGGGGAAGCATTCGCGGGATGGCGTTGCTGGGCCTCGCCGCTGTGGCCGTGTTTCTCTATTATTTTTATCGTTGCAAACTCACCACACCGGCCAAGCGATTGTGGGCGGGTGTGGCGCTGGCGGCGTTCCTGTTTCTGCCCGCGTTTCAGATTTTGGCAATGGCGCCCTTTTTCAAGGAGATCCGCGCTCCTTTCGTGTTTTATGATGGTTCCGCCACGTTTTTCGCGCCGTTGCTCCTCGGATTTCTGGTGACGGACGTGCTGGGTGGCGGGAAATGGCAGCCGCGCATTCCGATGATCGTCGGCCTTGTTTCGCTGGCGATGCTGGTGGATTACTGGCCGTACCAGAAACCGGTCAAAGACAACGGCGTGCCGGCACGGACACTACAGAATCTGGAAGCCTCGTACCGGGCGCTGGCCAACGATACGGAACCCGGAAAGACATATTCATTTTCAGGCCGGTACTTTCACCTGCTGGGGCCGATGTACGGGGGCAAACCGCAAGTCTATGAAGCGTTTTACAACTGGATGTGTCCCATCGGCACGGCGGCGCTGAACCAGAATGCGTTTACGTCGCTGGAGAACATCCGGTCATTCCTCAACGTGTTGAATGCCCGGTACGTCGTGTTTGACAAGACTGATCCCGGCGCGCAACCGCAGATGCTCGCCGCGTTCCGGCAACTATACCCGGTCCATCTTGAGAACGAAGATTTCGCCGTCTTCCGCAACGAGACCGCCCGTCCGTACATCAGCGCCAACAGCAAGCAATCGGCGTTTGTGGGCAACATCCGCGCCTCCGCGCCGGTCACGTTGGCGTTGGCCGGCAAAAACCATACGCTGGTGGAAGCCACCTTGCCGGGCGAATGGAGCCGGTATGATTTGATTTACACAGACGGAACGATGCCCGGCGGGTTCCCGGCCGAGTGGCAGTCGAAGCTGCGCACGGTAGTTGCGGGAATGCCGGTGCCGCTGCCAGTCGAAGCCGGTCAGGTTGTCGCATTGGAAAACGTCGGGCTGGCTCCCCGGACGAAATCAGACGAAATCCGATTTCGATTCACCGCGCCTCGTGACTGCGTGGTGACAATAGCGGAGAGTTGGTATCCGTATTGGACGGCGGAGGTTGACGGCAAACCGACGGAGCTGAAGCGCGTAGACACCGGCCTGATGGGCATTGAGGCAAAACCCGGCCCGCAGGAAATCGTGCTGCGCTACCAAAAGCCGCGACAATATTCGCTGGCCGGCTGGGTTAGTCTGCTGGGTTGCGCAGGCTGTGCGGGCGTTATCCTTTGGGGCGGACGGCGCGCGCTTCCATGATGGCGCCGCGGCCGCTCAGCCAGCTCAGCGCAGCGAGTATCCCGGCCGGCAACGCCAACAACGCGGCGATGACCAGCGCCGCCAGTACGGCCGGCGACGTTTTGCGGATGCGGGGATCGTTCTGAACGACACGCAACAGCGTGTTCATCGGAAACCCGAGCTTGTTCAGCACCGCTTCGATCCACCCGAACGGATCATACTCCAGCGAAACAAAACGGAACCACACCGGTTGCAGGCCGGCGCGCTCGAACGCGGCGCGCAAGCTGGCCGGGGTGAAATGACCGAGGTGGCGCGGCAGATCGAGGTGCATCCAGTGTTGGCGGGCGAAGGCGAATTGCCAACTGGCGAGGTTGGGGACGGCCACGATGAGGGCGCCGCCCGGCCGCAACAAGCGGGCGCAATGACAAAGGGTTGTCATCGGGTCTGGCAGGTGTTCGAGGACTTGATGCAACACGATCAGATCAAAGCCGGCCTCGTTGCGCACGGCCTCCAACGGCCCGACGAACATCGGCAGACCGAGTTGATGATGCGCGAAGCGTGCGCTCTCCGCGGTGCGTTCGGCTCCGACGACACGCCAGCCTTGATCACGCAAGGCGGCCAGAATCCAGCCGTTGCCGCAGCCGATTTCCAAACAGCGTCCCGGCTTGCCCAACGCCCGGGTCCAGGCGCGGGTGCGGCGCTGCTGGAGTTTCTGGAGGATACCGGCAGAGCCGGAACTGTATTGCCGGTAGAACGGGCCGTAATACCGACTGAGATCGGCCGGCTGGGGCCAGGTAAAAACAAATCCACAGTCGGCGCATTTCTGGAGGCCAAACATCTCGCCGGTGACGTGATCGAGGGAATCGAGAAAATGACTGGTCTTCATCGAATCGCAGATGAGGCATTTGGGGTTCACGGTTGTCGCCTCCACCAATCAATCGTCTCCGCTAGACCGGCGCGCAGATCGTAACGCGGTCGCCAGCCGGTCGAGCGCAGTTTCGCGGTGTCGGCCACGACGTGCATCGGGTCGCCGGGGGCGTACGGTTTAGCGCCGAGGTGGATGAGGTCGCGTCGGCCGGTGAGGTCGCCGATGGTTTCGGCGATGTGCCGCACAGTGACACCGGTGCCGCTGCCGATGTTGACGATGCCGGTCAGGTTCAGCGCGGCGACGATGGCCGAGGCGACATCGGCGACGTGCAGAAAATCGCGGACTTGTTCGCCGGGGGTGAGCGCCGCCGGTTCGCCGCGCAGCAGGGAACGGATGATGTAGGGGACGAGGCGGCGGGCGTCTTCGCGCGGGCCGTATTGGTAAAAGATGCGCAGCCAGGTCAGTTCCAAGCCCATTTCCTGAAGGTGCCGGAGCAAGGTGAGTTTGGATTGGGCGTACAGCGTGGTTGGTTCAGCCGGGCTGGTCTCCGCGAGTGGCCGGTTGGTCATAGTGTATTCGAAGCAGGTGCCGGTCACGGCGAAGCGGCGGCAACGGATGGCGCGGGCGAGGCGGAGGCTGGCGGCGACCCATTCGTGATTGAGCGGCGAATCGAGATACTTGCCGGGTTCGACATACCACGCCAGATGCAGGCAGACATCAAACGTGCCAGTGGGGAAGGGGTAATGCGGGTCGAGCAGGTCGCGGCCGAGACAGACGATTTCGTGGCCGGTGAGGGTGTCGCGGACGTGGGAGCCGATGAAGCCGGTGGCGCCGGTGAGCAGGACTTTCATAGCAACGGATGTTGCCGGTCGCGTTCGGAGAGCGTCGGCGAGGGAATCGGCCACGGGATGCCGAGTTTGGGGTCGTTCCAGCGGATGCCGCGCTGCAATTCGGGGACGTAGAAGTCGGACATCTGGTAATGCAGTTCGCAGTTATCGGTCAGGCACTGGAACCCGTGGGCGTAGCCGGCAGGGACATAGAGCTGAAAGGGCGAATCGCCGTCCAGCTCGAAAGCTTCCCATTGCCGCGTGGCGACGTTGACCACCACATCCCAAATCCGGCCGGCGGTGCAGCGGACCAGTTTGATTTCCGGGTGCGGCTCGATTTGGTAGTGCAGCCCGCGAATCGTGCCCTTCTGCCGGGTGCGGGTGGTGTTGCATTGCGGCCAGCGGGTGTTCAGACCGTGGGCGGCAAACTCGCGTTCGCAGTAGGTGCGCGCGAGGTAGCCGCGTTCGTCGCCGCGCGGTTCGAGTTCAATGCGCCAGACGCCCGGCAGGGTTGTGGGATGAAACTTCATCGGATGATCGGTTTCGGCACCGGGATGATAAACTGGCCGCCACGTTGCCGGTATTCCGCTTGTTGGCGGAGGACTTCGTCGGCGAAATTCCACGTCAACAGCAGCGCGTAATCGGGTTGGCGGCGCAACAATTCTTCGGGGGGCAGAATCGGGATGTGCATCCCGGGCATGTAGCGGCCCTGCTTGTGCGTGTTGCGGTCCACCACGAAATCGAGGGTTTCGGTTCCGATTTGGCAAAAGTTGAGCAGCGTGCTGCCTTTGGCGGCGGCACCGTAGGCGGTGATGCGCTTGCCTTCCTGTTTCAAGCCGGCCAACAACGATTTCAGGTCGCGTCCCAGTTGATGAACCCGGTCGGCGAACTGCGCGTAGAACGCAAAATTGTCCACGCCCCAGGCCGCTTCCTCGGCCAAAAGCGCAGTGACGCTGGTATCGGGCGTGACAGCCGGGGACGCGAATTGCACGCGCAGCGAGCCGCCGTGGATGGGGGTGCGTTGGACGCGGACCGCGTGGAGACCGTGGCGGCGGAAGAGCCGGTCGAGGGCGGTCAGCGAGTAATAACAAAGATGTTCGTGGTAGATGGTGTCGAACTCGCAATGGTCAATGAGGTCTTTGACGTAGGGAAACTCGAACTGGGCGATGCCGGTGGGCTTGAGCAACCGGGCAACGCCGGTGACGAAGCCGGTCAGGTCGGCGACGTGGGCGAGGACGTTGTTGCCGAGGATGATGTCGGCGCGGCGGCCGGTAGCGGCGAGTTGGCCGGCCAGGTCGGCGGTGAAGAATTCGTTGAGGGTGGGGATGCCCTTGTCGACGGCCACTTTGGCGATGTTGGTGGCCGGTTCGATGCCGAGGACGGGGATACCGGCTTGCTGGAAGTATTGGAGAAGATAGCCGTCGTTGCTGGCGATTTCGACGACGAGGCTGTCGGGACCGAGCGGGCGGGTGGCGAGCAGGTCGGCGACCATCGCGCGAGCGTTGGCGAGCACGGTTTCGGAGAACGAGGAGAAATAGAGGTAATCGCGGAAGAGCATTTCCGGCGGAACGGTCTCGGTGATTTGGACGAGCGAGCAGGCTGGGCAGAAGACGACATCAAGGGGAAACTTCGGTTCGGGCTGGTGGAGTTGGTCGGCGGTCAACAGCGCATTGGCGAGCGGTTGGTTGCCGAGGGAAAGGACGGGCCGGAGCTGGCGTTGGCCGCAGGCGCGGCAGGCGGCGGTTATTTCCATCGGAGGTTCTCGTCGAGTTTACCGGTGGCGAGCAGGTGTTTGAGTTGGTTCAGGCGGATGAATTTGCGGCCGGTAATGTCTTCGAGTTTCAGTCCGGCTGCCTTGTAGGCGGTGTAGAGTTCCTGCGCGCCGCGGCGGGCGTCCCATTGGAGTTGGAGAGCCGGGAAGGTTTTTTCGAGGAGGGAGAAATCCACCCGGTAGTTGCGCGGGTCGGGGCCGCCCTTGCCGGCGTATTCGATCTCGCAGCCCGGCACGGTTTCTTTGACGATGTCGGCAAGCTGGCGGACCTGGTAGTTCTCCGAGTTGCGGCCGATGTTGTAGGCGCGGTTGTGAATCAGTTCGCGGGGCGCTTCGGCGAGCGCGAGGAACGCGCGACAGATGTCCTCAATGTGGACGATGGGCCGCCACGGGGTGCCGTCGCTCATGATTTTGACTTTGCCGGTGGTGTAGGCGTAGGCGACGAGGTTGTTGAGGACGATGTCGGCGCGGAGGCGGGGGCTGACACCGTAGGCGGTGGCGTTGCGGAGATAAACGGGCGAGAAACGGTCGTCGGCGAGCGTGGCGAGGTCTCGTTCGAGGCGGACTTTGGAGATGGCGTAGGGGGTGAGCGGGTTGAGCGGGGCGGTTTCGGTGAGTAGATCATCGCTGGAGTTTGCGCCGTACATGCTGCACGAGGAGGAGAAGAGGAAGCGGGGGACGCCGGCTTGTTTGGCGAGCCGGGCGAGGTGGAAGGAGCCGGTATGGTTGATGTCGTAGGTCCAGTCGGGTTTGAGGTCGCCGAGCGGATCGTTGGAGAGAGCGGCGAGGTGGAAGACCGCATCGAAGCCGGCCAGGTCGCGGGCGGTGACGTCGCGAAGGTCTTTGCGGATGACGGCGTCGGGTTGCAGGTCCGGCACGGCCAGCGTGCAGTCAGCGAAGTAGCCGGTATCAAGGCCGGTGACGTGATGGCCGCGCTGTTTCAGGAACGGCACCATGACGGAGCCGATATAGCCATTGTGGCCGGTGACGAGGATGCGCATGAGGGTTACTCCCAGACTTTCCACGGCGCTTTGCCGGATTGCCAGAGGGATTCGAGCAGGCGCTGGTCACGGAGCGTGTCCATGCATTGCCAGAAGTCTTCATGCCGGTAAGCGACGAGTTGGCGGTCGGTGGCGAGCTGTTCGAGGGGCTCGCGTTCGAGGATGGTGGAGTCGCCCTTGATGTAGTCGAGGACGCGAGGTTCGAAGACGAAGAAACCGCCGTTGATCCAGCCTTCGCCGATCTGCGGTTTTTCGGTGAACTCTTTGACGTAATCGCCGTCGAACACCAAACCGCCGAAGCGGGCGGGCGGACGGACGGCGGTGACGGTGGCGAGTTTGCCGTGGGCGCGGTGGAAAGCGAGGAGTTTCTGGAGGTTGACGTTGCAGACGCCGTCGCCGTAGGTGAGCATGAACGTTTCGTCGTCGAGAAGGTGTGCGAGACGTTTGACGCGGCCGCCGGTCTGGGTTTTGTCGCCGGTATCCACGAGGTGGACGAGCCAGTCTTCGCGTTCTTGTTCATGGGCATCCACTTTGCCCTTGCCGAGGTGGACGCTGAGATTGCTTTCGAGGTGGTAGGATTCGAGGAAGTAGCGTTTGATGCAGTCGCCCTTGTAGCCGAGGGCCAGGGCAAATTCGCGAAAGCCGAAAGAGGCGTAATGCTTCAGGATGTGCCAAAGGATGGGGCGTCCGCCGACTTCCACCATGGGTTTGGGTTTGAGTTCGGTCTCTTCCGCCAATCGCGTGCCCAGTCCACCGCAGAGTATGACTGCCTTCATGTTGGTGCCTCAACTAGCACAACTGATGCAGTGGCGTCAATTCCCCTGCGGGGTCCCGGCGTGGTAACCGGCGAATCAGCTTCGGCAAATTGGCTTCTTGAAGAGGTCAGTTCAGCTTGGTAATCTCCGAGGCGTGTCCAGTAGTCGCAGAGCCAGGTTTGAGGATGACACGTATGAAGACGGACCGGATTCCGCACATCGCGCTGGGCCAATTGATCGTTCTGGCTGCCGTGCTTGCTCCTGGCCGAAGAGGCGACGCCGTCCCGGCCAGTCCGACGGAAACTGTCGCTGATACCAACACCACCTCGACGGCCCGTGTTCCTCTGCGGGTCAAGGCGATCACGCAGAGCATGTCAACCAACCTCAGCGGCGCAGTGGCACTGCGAACGGTGTGGACGGTGGCACTGGCCGGTGACACGTCGTCCTCGATCACCAACACCTTAACCTTGTCCCAATCGGCAATTCGGACTCCGCCGCTGGTCGGTGACCGCGCATCAGAACTTGCCCTGGGCTCCAACAGCATCTCCTCGGCTGTCGGGCCACCGGTGGCGGAGATGGGCGAACCACCGATGCTGACACGCAGCGGTGGGGAAGGTTGCGGTGACCCGGAAAACGCGGATACCGATTTCGACGGACTGACCGATGCCATGGAAGACGAACTGAGTACGGACGCGGAAGACCCAGACTCCGACGACGACGGTTACCTGGATGGCCAGGAAGTGGTCGCCATGACTGACCCGTTGTCCGCAACCAGCTACCCCTATCTTCGGTCCGGCTTGCTCGCATGGTGGCGGTTGAACGAAGGCAGTGGTGCCAGCACGGCTGACGGTAGCGGCAACCTGCAGACCGGTTTGCTGGACGGCACGACGCCTCCCGGCTGGGTTACCAATGGAATCGCTGGGGCGGCCCTTGAGTTTGACGGGAGCGGCGACGGCTACGTGACATTGCCGGCCGCCGGCAGCACGGCGTGTGCGACCGCACAGGTGACACTCGCCGCTTGGGTTATGACACCGACCAATACCGATGGCGTTGTGGTCGCCCGCTGGCAGCCGGGCGGTAGCGCCGGCAGCTATATTTTGTCGGTGTCCTATGGCTACCCGTCGTTCCAATTGTTCGTGGACGGTTCCTATCAGCCGCTGACGGGCAGCCAGTTAATCCCCAATGACAATGGCTGGCATCACATTGCCGGTGTGTATGACGGTGCACAAATGCGTGTTTATCTGGACGGCTCGCTCATTGGCAGCAACAGCGTGTCGGGGCCGATTGATGCCGTGTGCGAATCTGTATTGATCGGCCGGGCGCCCGACGGCTGGCCGTTTGTCGGGCTTGTGGACGAAGTGCAAGTGTACTCGCGAGCGCTCGCGAGCGCGGAAATCCAAGCCCTCTATTTACTGGACTCTGATGAGGACGGTTTGTCCAACGTGGCAGAGATCACGTTGGGCACCAATCGCAACCAGTGGGATACCGACGGCGACGGGTACGCTGATGGCCAGGAAGTAGCATTTCAAACCGATCCACTCAATGCGGCAAGCACACCCGATGTGCCGCCGTACTTGGTGACTTGGTGGAAGCTTGATGATCTCAACAGTTCCATCATCACCGATTCCGCCGCGCGAGTGGTCTCCGGAGTCCTGACCGGTTCGCCGCCGCCCGTTTGGAGTACCGTGCCCGACGCGTTGGCGGGAGTGGCGTTGACGTTCGATGGCACGCAAAGCTTCGTGACTGTACCGGACGTGCCGTGGTTAACGCCGACAAATGAGCTGACGGTGGCCGCGTGGGTGAAGACAACCACCAACATGGATGGCCAAGTGGTCGGGAAATGGGCTGCGGGAGGGGAACGGGGAAGTTATATTCTCTCCGTTGCCATGGGCAAACCAGCGCTCCAATTGTTCTTGAATGGTAGTTACATCGGCCTGACCGGCACCACTCCGTTGTCCGAGACCAACTGGAATCACATTGCCGGTGTGTACGACGGCACCCAGATGCTGGTGTACGTGGACGGTGTCCTTGATGGAAGCCGAACGGCGAGTGGGATGATCGATCGGGTGGATGCGCCATTGTTGCTCGGACGCGTTCCCGATGGCTGGCCGTTTGGCGGGGTGGTGGACGACGTGCGAATCTACCAGACCGCCCTGACCAGCAACGGAGTCGCCACGTTGTACGAGATGGACACCGATCAAGACGGTCTCTCGAACATCACCGAACTCCGTCAGCACGGCACCAACCCCAACTTGGCGGACACCGATGGCGACGGGATGGCTGATGGCTGGGAATTGCAGTATGGCCTCAACCCAACCAACGCCGTGGACGGCGCACAGGATGCGGATGGCGATGGCTCGACCAATTCCGACGAGTTCCTTGGCGGAACCAATCCCAACGACGCGAACTCGTATCCCGCGACGAATCCGGTCAAAGTCGCCCTCGACCAGTTTGATTTTACCCGGGTCAACCTGCTCGAATCATTCCTCGGTCTGACGCTGACCGAGTGGAATCACACCGCCCTCAACAGCAATCGCATCGCCCAGGTGCGTGCGGCGTTGGCTCCGCCGATTGTCACCAATTGCCTCGACACGGTGCTCAATCCGAGCGGCGTTCTGACAGGCAGCAACGTGGTCACCTGGAGCCTGGCCAGTGTGCTCGAAGCCGTGGGCAACACCAACGGCACGTGGTGGACCGGTCCGGCCTCGACGGGGCAAGTCGCCGAACTGACCGCCGTACTGAATCGGCTGACGCACCTGCCCGTGCGGGGAGCGTCCGAAGGCGGGTTTGCATTCGCCCACAACGAGACGTACAGCAATAGCGCGCCGTATTACACCACCAGCATTTACCTGCCCTATCCGGCCGCGTGGCCCACCGGGGCGCTGGTGCGGACGTATCTCCAGTTCGAGACACATCACAACCAGTATCGGGTGGACGATTACTTTACACTCAACGCGGTTGACCCCGCGTTCGGCTATTACGGGCTGACGGTGCCGGTCTATGACGTGACCGGCCAATGGCAGCCCAGCACCAGCACGTTCAAGGCGTACAACTGCCCCGGTCCCGATTGCGTGCCCAGCAACACCAATGACAACAATTACGTTGCCGCGTTCCATCCGGTTCACGTGTTGCAGGTGCCCACCGTTACCTTCACGAATCCCTGTGTCTGCGCGGGATTCGACGATATCACGGAGGGGCCGTTCGCGCCGTGGGTTAGTGTGCCGGTGAACGGCTCCAACACGCTGATTGCGCTCGTCAGCCCCGCCAGTATCAGCAATCAAGTCAGTTTCGTGTCCGCAAATACCAACATTGTCACAGTCACCCCGACAACGCCCGCCTCGGCATCGGAGACGCTGACGCTACATGGCCACAGCGCTGGAACGGCCGACATCACGGCCACCATCGGCGGGGCCACGGTGGCGAAGATACACGTGGACGTGCTGCCGCTGAAAACGAATGTGACGGTGGCATTGTACTACGTGACCGCGACGGGTGATTCCTCGACGACCCCAACCAACGTGCCGACCGCGGCGCAGTTGCAGGAGAAACTCAATGCGGTGTACGGACAACAAGCCAATGTGTTTTTTGCAGTTAGCAATCAGGTCGCTACGAATGTGGCCTATGATGGCAATACGAATGGGATGTTGGACCTGCTGCGACAGCCATGTCCGTTCGACGCTGGGGAAGTGACTGTAGTTAATACCAATCTGCCTGCGGCAACCAATTTCCGGGTGTTTTACGTGAAGGCGCTGACAAATGCCTGTGGCGAGCAGGCGGCGGGGTGGACACCAACTGTCTTTGGGTTTCCGGTGCGTTTTACTTTTATTCAAGATGAGCGCAATGGATCGGGAGCCTATATTGCGGCGCATGAGATGGGGCATATGCTGGCACGACTCAATGATTTATCCACGAACCAAGTCCCGGATACGGTGCCGGGGCAGCCCGACCGGTTGATGTGGTCTGGGGCGCGCACGAACGAGCCGTGCCGGTTGATCCGGGAGGAGTGGAATAGAGTGAATGATGCAGTTCTCCCGCCGCCATAGGAGCATTGACCGATGAACAACCCTCTGCTGTTGGCACTTCTTCTAGGACTCAGCGCATCACCAATGGGCGCGAATGCTCAACCCCCGGTCGATCAATTGGCTCAACGCGTTCTGCGAGGAAGCGGTCATGCTTTTCTGGAGGCCGCAAACACTGGACGACAGGACTTAGTGCCGACGATCGAAGATTACATCCGCACAACGCACAATTCGCCAAGTTCGGCCAACTATGCTGCGGCGCAGATGGCCCTCGCGAAGTTGGGGGTGAAGAAGTATCGGGATGAGATCATCCGGGAGGTGCTTAATCCCAGCAGTACCGAGGTGTATCGCTACCGGCTGAAACTGATGATCGAAAGCCGGCAGGATCCAGGACAAGCTGCGATCTGGGCGGAATGGGAAGTGCGCGGGCAAGCGTTTGTGGAGAAGTTGCCGTACTTGGATGATCCACGGACCGTGAAGTTGGTTGCTTCGTTTCTCGACGATATGCGGAGACCTCCCCTCGGTGGAGGTCCACCCGCTGCCGGTGCCGTGTATGTGTTGCCGCAGATGACGCTCATTGACCCACCGGTGCCGAAGGGTACGGTGCAGATGTTCACCAAGGAAAACTACGAGAAGTGGCAGGCATGGTGGGCACAGCACAAGGACTACTATGAGAAGTTGGAATTCGAGACACCGCTATCGGAGATTCTGCACCCGTTCGTTCCATCCAACGCGCCGCCTGCGGCGGTCTCCTCAGCCACCGTGGAGGTAACCGCGCCCGCACCGTCCGCTGCGAAGATCCCACCGGTGACGGCGCCATCTCCAACACCCGTCGCTTCCCACTGGCGCTGGCTGGTGATTGGCGGTTTGGTGCTGGTGCTCGTCATCGGCCTCGTTCTGCGGCATCGTTCCCGGCCATAAAATGCGCACCACTGAATCACTGAATCGGCTGACGCACCTGCCCGTGCGGGGAGCGTCCGAAGGCGGGTTTGCATTCGCCCACAACGAGACGTACAGCAATAGCGCGCCGTATTACACCACCAGCATTTACCTGCCCTATCCGGCCGCGTGGCCCCCCGGGGGCGCTGGTGCGGACATATCTCCAGTTCGAGACGCATCACAACCAGTACCGGGTGGACGATTACTTTACGCTCAACGATGTTGACCCGTCGTTCGGCTATTACGGGCTGACGGGACCGGTCTATGACGTGACCGGCCAATGGCAGCCCAGCACCAGCAGCAGTGGTGGGACAAGCACAAGGCCGAGTATGAGAAACTGGAGTTCGGCTCACCGCTATCGGAGATCCTGCATCCGTATGTTCTGTCCAACGCGCCACCGGTGGCGGTTTCGTCAGTCACTGTCGAAACGTCGTCCGTGTCCGTCGCCTCCGTTGCTGAGCCTCTGCCAATCGGCGCCGCGCCAAGGCCATCCGCTTCTCCTTGGCGCTGGGTAGTGTTCGGTGGGCTGATGATTCTGGTGGCCATCGGCCTTGGTGTCGCTCGTCATCGCACCAAACACCGGCACGATTAATGAAGCACACATCCACCATCGGCGGGGCCACGGTGGCGAAGATTCACGTGGACGTGCTGCCGCTGAAGACGAACGTGACAGTGGCGTTGTACCACGTCACCTCGACGGCTGACACTCCTGCGCGACTTCGAGGAACGTGCTGACCGCCGCATTGCGGTAGCACAGTCGAAATGGCAATTATCCAGCAGCGAGGGAGCAACAATCTTTACATTCCGGGTGCGGCTGCGTATTCTCTCGCCGCATCAGAGGAACTCATGGGGGCGCAACCGAAAATTGTCATCATCATGCCGGCACGCAATTCGGCCAAGACGCTGGCGGCCACTTATCACGCCATTCCGCCGGGCTGCGCTGATGAAGTGGTGTTGGTGGACAACAAGAGCAAGGACGAGACCGTGAAGATTGCGGAGGAACTCGGGATCAAGGTGGTCCGGCATCCTTCGGACCGCGGGTATGGCGGCAGTCTCAAGACCTGTCTGAAGACGGCGTTGGCCGAGGGCGCGGATTTGATCGTGGAACTGCACCCGGACGGCCAATACAATACCGAGTTGATTCCCGACTTGATCGCCAAGGCCAAGGAGACCGGGGTGGGTCTCGTTTTGGGGTCGCGGTTCATCCCCGCGAAGCGGGCGTTGGAAGGCAACATGCCGCTCTGGAAGTTCCTTGGCAACCGGTGCCTGACGCTGTTCAATGGCCTGATGCTTGGCAAGTTCATGGCGGAGTTTCACACCGGCTACCGTGTGTACAACGCCAAGATGGTGCGGGCGGTACCGTTCGAACAAAACTCGGATGATTATCTGTTCAGCTTCGAGATCATTGCCCAGTCCCTCTATTTCGGACACGGCATCGCCGAGATACCGGCTTTCTCACGCTACTTCAAGGAGGCGTCCTCGAACAACTTCACCGGCACGATCAAGTACGCTCTGGGAACGGTGGGCACGTCGTTCAAGTTTCGCTTGCACCGGATGGGGGTGATTCGGTCGGCATTGTTCCTTCCGCAGGCGGCCGGTTCCAATGGGACAGCCGCCAGTTCACGACGGTAAGCGGGCGTTGGACGACATCCTTGTAGGTGCGGGCGAGGTAAATACTCAGGACAGCAAGAAAAAACGCGACGTAGAGAAAGTCCAGCATCACCAGCCATTGGAATCGGTCGCGGAGTAGCAGGAGCAAATTCGCGACGACAAGAATGGGAAATAGGTACACGGACAACCGCAGCGGGAATGTGGACGAGCTGAGGATACCGGCTATCCCGAATTCGACGGCCTTGAGAAGGTTGTAGTGGGTTCGTCCGGCAATACGCGGTTGGCGTTTGTAGGGGATGCCGTGGCGACGAAAGCCGACATAGGCCACTTCACTGCGCAGGAACGGTTTGGTGGAACGATTGGCGAGAATGGCATCGCGGACGGGAGCTGAGATCAGGAAGAATTCCGCCATGTCCAAGACGATGTCACTGTCGGCGATTGAGCGATTCAGCCGATAGAACGCTTTGCGTGCCCAATGCATTCCAATAAACTCGCTGCGCCGGTCCCGTTGCCCATACACCACATCATAACCGTCAGACCAAGCCGCCAAAAACTGTGGAATCATTTCGGGCGGGTCCTCGCAATCCACATCAATCACGATTATCGCTTCGCCACGGGCGTGACGAAGCCCGGTGGCCACGCTGCATTCGTAGCCAAAGTTGCGCGATAGCGTCAGGACGTGGACGGAGGGGTCGCGTCGTCGCAGCTCTCGAATGCGGTCAAGGGTCTGGTCGGTCGAGGCATTGTTTGTGAACAGAACCTCGAAGTCATATTGACCGGCAAGTTGACGGCACACGGCTTGGAGCCGGTCATAAAACAACGGGATGCTCGCCTCCTCATTGTGGACCGGACAAATGATGGAGATCAATGGGTGCATGGTTGGCTGCTGAATATCCTTGGCAGCGCAACTTACCGGGAGGTTGACCGCCAGTCGAGGCGAAATGGCAGCGTCCGCCAACAAGTTCTCGATCAGGTCCTCGAACGAGTTGCAATTGACCCAGTGTTTCGATAGCCTTCCGCGCCATGTCCGGGCCAGATGATCAGACCGTCGCAACTGTGACCGCCGAGAGCAAGGTGCGCGGTTTTCCTCTTTGGACACGATTGGGCAAGCCGCAAAGGGCGCTTGTTTTCATCATACTGGGCTACGTAGCCGTGTTCTTTGGGATGGCCAAACATTGTCACGACGTTTTCGGATATGATTCAGGGGGCACGGCAGTATTCAACAGCATGATGTGGAATACGCTGCACGGAAGGCCGTTTCATATCTCCGCACTGACGACGGCGGAAGCGCGCAAGCCGATCAACAATCTGGCGATTCATGCGGCCTATTTCTGGGTATTCCTTTTGCCGTTTTACGCGCTGATACCGGGGCCGGCTACGTTGCTGTTCTTGCAGTCTTTGGCATTGGGACTCTCCGCCGTGCCGGTCTATCTTATCGCGCGACGCCTACTCAAGGATGAGACCGCAGCGGTGCTGCTGGGGGCGGCTTTTATTCTCATTCCGCCGATCGTGTCGCAGAATGTGAATCAGATCCAAGAGCCGTCCTTTCTGCCGGTGGTTTTGTTGTTTGCCATCTACTTCTTTATTGCTCAGCGCTGGGGGCCGTTCCTCGTGCTCTGCGTGCTGAGCTGTTTGAATCGAGAAAACGTGCCCCTCGCGGTCGCGATGTTTGGTTTGTGGGCGCTGGTCGAACGGCGCTCATGGCGCTGGGTGGTCGTGCCCATCGTAGGGGGGACGGTTTATTTCCTCTTCGTCACGCTGGTGGCCATGCCCTATTTTCGGGAGGGGGAATCGTGGCATGTGGCCAAGCAATTCGAACATCTCGGCAATGGACCGGTGGGGATTCTGGTCAATTTGTGCACGAAACCTCAGTTGTTGTTCGGACATTTGTTGGGAGCGGACAACGTGCAGTACGTCGTCCAACTCGTGCAGCCGATGGGATGGTTGTTGCCATGGCTGCACCCGGCCGCACTGCTTGCCCTGCCGGACTTGGCGGCGAATACGCTGTCAAACAACTCCGCACTGAAAGTCATCGCCTGGCATTACAATCTCACGACCACGTCGGCCCTGTTTGTCAGCCTGATTTTCACGCTGCGCCGGCTCAACGGCTGGCTCCAGCAACGGTGGGGATGCTCGCAGCTTGTGGTCCTGGCTGCTGGCATCTTTTTGCTGGCAGGTGCTCATTGGTTTCTGTGGTTCCAACCGCAAATGTTCCGGCAGCGGCCGTATCATGACACCCTGACCAAAGTGATTCGCAGCATTCCGCCGCAGGCCAGTGTGCTGTCTTCCTTTCGGATCCAGGCGCATTTCTCGAGTCGTCCCCGTTACGACGCATTGAGCGTCTTTCAGAATTACCCGGCCTACGCCCGCAGTTTCGAGTACGTGGTGCTGGACGCGAATGAACGGCAATTTCCACCGTTCATCACCCGGGAGTTTTTTGAATCCTTCCGCAACAATCCCGAGTACGAATTGGTTTTTGCGGAGAACAACGTGTTTGTCTTCCGTCGCCCCGACGGTGGAGCGCCCATCCCATGAACCGCTGGCTTCCTTCTTCGACGGCGGGGCGAACGTTGGCCGGTATCCTCTTGGGCTATGTGCTTCTGTTCTTCTGGCTGGCTTGCCGCAAGTTCGAGTACTCGACCGGCGAGATGGGCGACGTGGCGGCGGTCAACCACGTGTTCTGGTCGTCGTTGCACGGGAAGTTCTTCTGGCATTTCGGCATTGATCGCTCCTACTTCGCGATGCACCAGGAAATCCTGCTGTTTTTCTTCTGGCCGTTGTACGCGCTGTTGCCGGATCCGCGGACGTTGTTTTTTGTGCAGACGGTCTGCATCGCGGCCTCGGCGGTGCCGATGTTTTTCATCGCCCGTCGCGTCCTGAAAGACGAATGGAGCGCGGTGGCCTGCGCGGTGGCGTTGATCATGTTCCCGAGCATCGTGTCGCAGAACGTCAATCAACTGCACACCAGTCAGTGGGTGTTGCCGTTGTTGCTGGCCTGTTTCTATTTCTACCATGTCGAAAACTACCGGTGGTTTCTGGTCTTTGCGGTGTTGGCCGCGCTGGGGAAAGAGAATACCCCGCTCACCTTGTTGATGTTCGTGCCGTATGCTATCTGGCACCGCCGGCCCAAGAAATGGTGGCTCAGCACGCTGGGCATTTCGGTCGCCTCGCTGATTTTGTCGTTCAAGATCATCGGCCCGTATTTCCAGCGCGGTTGGGAATACGAGGCGCTTGGTTACCTCTCCAACCTCGGCAAGACGTGGCCGGAAGTGTTCGCGTCGCTGCTGTCGCCGAAGCTATTCGATGCCCTGTTCCAGCCCGCCAATGGTCCGTACCTGCTGCAACTGCTCCAGCCCGCGCTGTGGGTGTTGCCATTCTTCGCGCCGGAGGTCCTCTTCGCCCTGCCGGACCTCGGCGTCAATCTGGTTGCCGGCAATACCGGCATGAAGGTGCCGGTCTGGCACTACAATGTTTACACGGGCGGTTTTTTGGTCTTGGCAGGGGTGTTTGCCATCCCGCGCGTCGAACGATGGCTGGCCCGTCGAGTGACCGGCGTGCGACTGTTGCCCGTCGTGCCGGTGCTGCTGGCGGTATTTGCGGTGAGTCACTGGCCGTTCTGGTTCTCGTCGCGCCACTATCAACCGACGCCGTGGTACGATGCCCAGAAACGCGCGCGCGATCTCATCCCGCCGGACGCCCCGGTGCTGGTCGGGCCGCAATTGATGGTGGGGCATTTCTCCAACCGCTTGAAGTTCACCACGCACGACCGGCTCAACGACGATCCGGTGAAGATGTTTGAGTACGACTGGGCGTACTTCGACGGCAACTATCCCGGCTATTATCCGCCGCTGAAGCGCGAAACCGTCCTAGCGTTTGCCAACAACCCGGACTACGAACTGGTCTTCAACGAAAAAAACGTGTTTGTCTTCCGCCGCCGCGGTTACGGCAGCCGGTAGGCGAACAATGTATACCCGATCCGCGCGTCGGGCGTTGGGCGCACCCCGCGCAACCAGTCCCACTCCGGGCGCATCAACTGCGAGACCGACACCACCAGCCACCCTTGCCGGAGTTGCCGGGCCTGCTCGGCGTTGACGCGGGTGTTGGGGATTTGGTGCCATTCAATGGCGGGCTGCGTGCCGAAGAAATCCAAATACACGTGCGCCACGCCATTGTCCTGCATCCAACGTTTCAATCGTTTCCCGTCTTGCCCCCAATCGTAATTGGAATCAATGAGCTTTTGGTAGCCGTTGGCGGTGCCACCGGCGAACTCGTTGGAGTAGGGGATGAAATGAGGCCATGCCGCAACTGCCACGATGGCCAACCATGCCGTCAGGATGCCGGCGGCAATGTGCCACTTACGGTCGGCTCGCCAGATTTGATCCGCCACGCCAACGGCCAGCAGTGGATACACGGTCATCATGTGGCGAACACCGATGTCAATCTTGCTGGGGAACGCCATCACGACATACACCACCGCTGCCAGCCAGGGCAGCACCGATACAAATGACGCGGTGCGCAGGCGTCGGACCAACAGAACGGCGGCCCCAATCGTCAGTCCAATCACCGGCAACGGCGTTTTAAACCACATGGCCATCGGATAGTAATACCACCAACCCATCTTTCGCCATTCGCCGCAAAGGAACGCATCCTGACCGGCTTGTGAGTGCAGCAATTTCAAGGCAAATGCTTTGAAGAAATCCGCCGGTATCAAGATAGGGCGCAAAGCCATGAACCATGCCGGCACGCGCAACGTTTCCGCCTGTTCTTGCGGCAACGGTGGCGCCGGCGACCAGTGGGGGAAATAGATTAGCAAGGTTGCTCCCCAGAAACCTGCGATGCACAATCCAATTGCCTTGGCCCAGCCTTTCCAATCCCAGCGGGGCAATGCGCCTCGTTTCCAGAGAATCGCCAACGACAGAACGAATACCGGCCCCAACATCATGGCCAGAAACTTCATCTGCATGGCCACCGCGGTCAGAACTCCGAGCAGCAGAATGTTGCGTGTGCTGGGCGATTTGACCGTGCGCGCAAACCACCAGACAGCCACCGAAAACATCAGCGAGATTCCCGGTTCGGTGATGGCCAAGTGTCCGTAGGCCAGCGTAATAGGGTTCAAGCCCCACAATGCCGCGGCGAACACTCCCGCCCAAGGTTGTCCGGTGATCTCCCGGGCCCATAGAAAGATAAACACCGTGGTAGCCAACGTGATCAACAACTGCGTCATCCGTGACCAGAACAGGATCGCCTCAGCATCGTGGCGTGGATCATAGACTAGTATCTTTCCAAATGTTTGCGCTTCAGCGAGGCCGTAGTGATAAAAGTTCAAGCCGGTAGGGAAAAGTTCCTGCACGTGACGTGGTGGCCCGCTCCACGGCCAGCCCACCGGCGACACGGCTTTCATCTCCATAATCGCGCGGGCTTGATCTGACATGTGAACGTCGAACGCGAGCATCGGTGCGGCCATGATGACCTGCGAAAGCACCGGGTTCTCCTCACACATCTTGGCCGTGCCGCCTTTGAGGTAAGCGTAGCCGCCGCCCATGAACGTGGTTTCGTCCACGGTGGCGGTTTCCTCGCGCATGGGGCCGATCATGAGCGCGGCCATGGCGACGAGCAAAACGGCGAGTATGAAATGAGGTGCGTGGCGGAGATTCATGCCGGTGGTTTACTGCAATCGAGGATTCCTGACCAGCCAGCGGCTGGTGGGTTGCCAGTTCCAGATCTGGATGTGCGCCTGACGCATTTCAACGGTGATTCCCTGCGCCGTCTCCGTGCGATCGTTGATTGTCACCGTGACTTTGTCCTTCTGAAACTCCAGCCGCACCCGGTAGCTCTCGCTGAGTGCAAATGGTTGGGATGCGCCCTGCCAAATCTTGCGACTTCGCCGCTTGTCGCCGGCCGATTCATACAAGATTGGATACAAGGCCAATCCTCCCCGTTGTGCCCGTGCGTTTAAGTTGAACTGGATGGTGGTGGCGGGTTCCTCATCGCGCTCGACAGCTCCGGGGAAGAAAAAGAAGTTCAGGTCACAACCTTCGGGACCAGTTCCTTGCTCCTGAGCTTCCACCTCGAATTCCCAGACGAAG
>CAZEQV010000027.1:4357-19541 GCA_964514435.1 uncultured Verrucomicrobiota bacterium | reverse complement strand
CGGTCGCCCCGCATCAGCGCCAGCGGCATTCCCACTCGCGCTCCCTGCATCAGCCCCACATTCAACACGACCAGCCGCAAATTGACATTCACATCCACCACCCGAATGGCATTCAATGCTCCGGTCTCAACCACCTTGAAGGCTTCGTTCGCGGGCTGCAAATGCGCCAGCAGCTCCTTGGCGCGTGTCGCTTCCGCTGTCACATCGCCATGGCCGCTGACCGCTTCCACCAACCGCTGCAGTTGTTTCTCCAACTGCCGCCGATTGGCTTCGCTGAGATACAAGGCGCGAATTCCCTCGATCAATTGCCTTTCGGTCCGCGCCGCATCCGCGTCGTCAAAATCAACCCCGAGCGTTTGCGCCCGCAATCGCGCTTCCGCCCAGCGTTTTTGGAACAGCTCGCTTTCCGACCGCGCCAACGCCACCGCCTCGGTCAGCGACCGAATGGTCTTCTCTCGCTCCGCGACTGCCTCCCGCAATCTCGCGTTTTCGGCCGAAAGCTTGTCCACCACGACTTTCAGCTCCGCCCATTCAGGGCTCGGCGATTCCTGCCCGGCAACCGGCCATTCCCCTGCTGCAAAGAACAATAATCCAGCGAACCCAATCGCTGCGGCGCCGCGTCGCATGCTCACGACGTGACTCCTTCGGCGGCGCTACTTCGCCGCCTTCTCTGTATGCGCTCCGTGCGCCTTGAACGTGCGCGTGGGAGCAAATTCACCCAACCGGTGGCCGACCATGTTTTCCGTCACAAACACCGGCATGTGCGTCTTGCCATTGTGCACCAAAAACGTGTAGCCAACAAACTCCGGCATGATCATGGATCGGCGCGACCAGGTCTTGATCGGGCGCTTGTCACCCTTCATCTTTTCGACCTTCTCGATCAAATGATCATCTACAAACGGTCCCTTTTTCAGTGAGCGGCCCATTTATTTCTTCCTTCGCTGCAAGATAAACTTGTTCGAATACTTCTTGTGCCGACGAGTCTTGCCACCCTTCGCCGGCTTGCCCCACGGCGAACACGGATGATGCCATCCGCCACCGCCCTTGCTCTTGCCCTGTCCGCCACCCATCGGATGGTCAACGGGATTGCGCACCATGCCGCGCGAAATGCCCCGTCGTCCGAGCCACCGATTTCGCCCGGCCTTACCAAGGGAGATATTGATATGTTCAAGGTTTCCAACCTGGCCAATCGTGGCGTAGCAATCAGCATGAAACCGTCGCACTTCTCCCGAAGGCAGCTTGATGGTCACATAGTCACCCTCAACCGCCGTGATCTGCGCGCTCATGCCAGCCGACCGGCACAATTGTCCACCCTTGCCCTTTTTCACTTCAATGTTGTGAATCGGCAACCCCGGCAAAATTTTTCTCAACGGCAACGCATTGCCCGTCACCATCTCGGCATCCGGTCCCGCCATGATCTTGCCGCCAACCTGCAACCCGACCGGCGCCAGGATATACCGCTTTTCACCATCCTCGTACTTCAACAGCGCAATCCGAGCCGAGCGGTTCGGATCATACTCAATGGCTTCCACCACAGCCGGCACGCCAATCTTGTTCCGCTTGAAATCAATGATCCGATACCGTTGCTTGTGGCCTCCGCCGATCCCGCGGGATGTCATCCGCCCGTGATTGTTGCGGCCACCCGTCTTGCGGCGGGCCACCGTGAGTTTCTTCTCCGGCTTGGACTTGGTGATGTCGGAAAAATCCGACAACACAGTCCAACGCAACGAAGGGGTTAATGGTCTGAAAGTCTTGAGTCCCATGATGCCTCGGTCACTTAAGTCAGTTCAATCTTGTCGCCCTCTTTGAGAGTGACGATCGCCTTTTTCCAAGCCGGGGAAGTGCCGCGTTGCAGTGTGCGCTGCCGGCGGGCTTTTCCACGGACATGCATCGTGTTCACACGAATGACCTTCACCTTGAACAACTTCTCCACGGCATGCTTCACTTCGAGCTTGTTGGCGCGTTTATCCACCACCACTTGATATGAATTCACCGCAGCCGACTGGGCGGCGCCCTTCTCCGTCACGCGCATGGTTTTGACAACTTGATAAGGGTCCTTCATGACTTCGCCAACCTCGCTTGAATCTGCTCCGCAGCCGCCCGCGTCACCACAATCTTCTCAAACCGCAAAAGTTCATACACATTCAACGCATCCGCCCGTTGCACCTGCACACCGGCCAAATTGCGCGAGGCCTTCTTCAAATTCGCATCCACTTCCGCCGCGACAATCAAAGTGCTGGATACCGGCGAAAGCTTCCCGACAATACCGGCGAACTCCTTGGTCTTGTGCGACGACAACTTGATGTCATCCACCACGATCACATCACCGGCCAGCAGCCGCTCGCTCAATGCCTTCCGAAACGCCAACGCCTTGGTCTTCTTCGGCACCTGAATCGAATAGTCACGGGGCTGCGGTCCAAACACTACCGCGCCACCACGCCAAATCGGGGATTGGAAGGAACCAGCTCTCGCCCGCCCGGTGCCTTTTTGCTTCCAAGGCTTCTTGCCGGTGCCGTTGACCTCGCCCATCTGCTTGGTCTTGGCCGTGCCCAAACGTTGGTTCGCCCGGTACGCCACCACGGCGTCGTGCAGCGCCTGCGTGCCCTTGCCATTCTTGATCAAAAGCTCGTCGGCGATGTCGAACTCGCCCTGCTTCGATCCGGATATGTTGACAATCTCAAGTTTCATTGGCGTTAAGTCGTTTTGGCTGCCGGTCGAGGCTTCTTCTTGGCGTGCCGCACAAAAACAATGGAACCCTTGGCGCCCGGCACCGCGCCTTCAACCAGCAACAAGTTCTCCGCATCGCGAACCTGAATCACCCGCAAATTCTGAGTCGTGATCTTCTTGTCTCCCATGTGTCCCGGCATTCTCATGCCGCGAAAAACACGACCGGGAAACAGACGTTGACCAATGGCGCCGCCGCGACGATGCCAGCCCTTGTGACCGTGCGTGGCCGGCCCGCCGCCAAACTTGTGACGCCGCATCACGCCCTGAAAACCCTTGCCCTTGCTCACGCCAATCACGTCCACAAACTGGCCGGCCGCAAATTCCTTGACTGTGACCTTGTCGCCGACAGCCAGTTCAACGGGCGTCTCCACACGAAACTCCTTGACCACGCGCGGGGCCGGTACATTGGCCTTGGCGGCATGACCAACCATGGCTTTCGTGGCGTTCTTGGCCTTCTTCTGGCCAAACCCCAGTTGATACGCTTCGTAGCCGTCCGTCTTGACCGTCTTCTTTTGCAGCACCGTGCAGGGACCGCACTCCAAAACGGTTACACCGACAAAATTCCCCGACACATCGAACAACTGTGTCATTCCAATTTTTCTCGCTATGAGTTCGACGCCCATGATGATGCTCAAATCTTGATGGTGATGTCCACACCCGCCGGCAGGTTCAACTTCTTCAGTTCGTCCACTGTCTTCGCGGTCGGATCCACAATATCCAACAACCGCTTGTGCGTGCGCATTTCAAAGCTTTCCATGGATTTCTTGTCCGAATGCGGCGAGCGATTGACAGTGTGCCGCCAAATGTCCGTCGGCAACGGTATCGGTCCCGCCACTTTGGCCCCCGTCCGCTTGGCAGTTTCCACAATCTCGTGAGCCGATTGGTCGAGCAACCGGTAGTCGTAACCCTTGAGGCGAATGCGTATGCGCTGATTCATTTCTTCTGTTGCCCTGCGTTCATCTTGTCCAAAATTTGCGCCAGGATGTTGTCCGGCACTTTCTCAAAATTCAACGGCTCCATCGAGTAACTGGCGCGACCTTTCGTCAACGACCGCAACGCGGTGGCGTACCCGAACATCTGCGCCAACGGCACATGCGCATGGACGATGGTGGTGTTGGCGCGCGGCTCGATTTGATTAATCCGTCCCCGACGACTGTTCAAATCTCCGATGACATCGCCCATGTGCTCCTCGGGCGTGATCACCTCGACATCCATGATCGGCTCCAACATGATCGGAGCCGCCTTGCGGGCTGCTTCCTTAAAGGCAAAACTGCCGGCCATCTTGAACGCGATTTCCGAGCTGTCCACTTCGTGGAAAGTCCCATCGGTGATGGCAATGTTGATGTCCACCATCGGATAACCGCCCACAACCCCTGTCTGGGCCGCTTCCACTATGCCGTCCTCCACCGCCGGTATGTATTCCTTGGGAATCGCGCCACCGACGATCTTGTTCTCCACTACGATACCGGATCCTTTCTCGCCCGGCTTAATCTCGATACAGGCATGACCGTACTGACCGCGCCCGCCTGATTGACGGATGAATTTGCCTTCCGCCTCGGCCGGTTTGGTGATCGTCTCGCGGTAAGCGACCTGCGGCTTGCCGGCCGTGGCCCCCACGTTGAACTCGCGGAACATACGATCTTTGATGATGTCCAAGTGCAACTCGCCCATACCGGAAATAATCGTCTGGCCGGTTTCGTGATCCGTGTTGAGACGAAAGGTCGGATCTTCTTCCGCCAGCCTCTGCAGGGCGGTCGCCATCTTGTCCCGGTCGGCCTTGCTGTTCGGTTCAATCGCCATCGAAATGACCGGCTCAGGAAACGTGATGGATTCGAGAACAATCGGATGGTCTTCGTCGCAAATCGTGTCACCGGTGGTGATGTTCTTCAGACCCACCAACGCGCCAATGTCACCGGAGTGAACCGTCTCAATCTCCTGCCGATGATTGGCATGCATCTCCATCAGGCGGCCAATGCGTTCTCGCTTGTTGTTGCGGGGATTGTACGCCGTCACGCCTTTAGTCACCTTGCCGGAATAAACGCGAAAGAAAATCAGCTTGCCGGCATAGGGATCGGTCCAAATCTTGAACGCCAGCGCGCAAAATGGCGCGTAGTCGTCGGCACGGCGCGATTCAGATTCCTTGGAGTCAGGATTGATTCCCACCACATCCGGCACATCCACGGGTGCCGGAAGATAATCCACAACGCAATCAAGCAGCGGTTGAACACCCTTGTTCTTGAACGCCGACCCGCAGGTCACCGGCACGATTTCATTCTTCAAGACGAGGCGACGCAGTCCAGTGCGGAGTTGTTCTGTGCTGATTTCCTTGCCTTCCAGAAATAATTCCATCAACTGCTCATCCTTCTCCGACACCGCTTCGACGAGTTTGGTGTGCGCCTCTTGGGCGGCCGCTTTCATGTCCGCCGGGATTTCCACTTCTTCAAACTTGGCACCCAGCTCCTCACCGGACCAAATCAGCGCCTTCATCTTGACCAAATCAACGACGCCTTTGAAATCAGACTCCTTGCCCACCGGCAATTGAATCGGCCAAGCATTGGCGGCCAGCCGTTCACGCATTTGGGCAACGGCACCGGGGAAATCTGCGCCGGTGCGGTCCATCTTGTTCACAAAGGCAATACGCGGGACTTTGTATTTGTTGGCCTGCCGCCACACGGTTTCCGATTGAGGCTCGACACCGCCCACCGCGCAAAATACAGCAACCGCCCCATCCAACACACGGAGTGACCGTTCCACTTCCACGGTAAAGTCCACGTGACCGGGTGTGTCAATGATGTTGATCCGATGCTCGCGCCAGAAACAGGTGGTGGCCGCGCTCGTGATCGTAATGCCGCGCTCCTGCTCCTGCTCCATGAAGTCCATCGTGGCCGTGCCCTCATGAACTTCCCCGATCTTGTAGGTCTTGCCGGTATAATACAGAATGCGCTCGGTGGTCGTCGTCTTGCCGGCGTCAATGTGCGCGCAAATGCCGATGTTGCGGGTGCGCTCCAGCGTCACCTGGCGTTCCGGTGCGGAACGAGGCTTTTCACTTGCGGTTGTTTTCGGTTGATCGGTCACGGCTTGCATGAAAATGTTTGTTTGTTCGTAAAGATAGTGATTCGCTCAATCTCAGTCTGAGTCAGCCATCGTGCTACCAACGATAGTGAGCAAAGGCCCGATTGGCTTGAGCCATCTTGTGGGTGTCTTCCCGCTTCTTGACAGCGGCCCCGGTGTTGTTCGCGGCGTCCATCAACTCGGATGCCAAGGCATCGCTCATCGGGGTGCCTTTGCGGGCTTGCGCATACTGAATCAGCCAACGCAAAGCCAGTGCTTCCTGGCGCTCAAACGAAACTTCAACGGGCACCTGGTAGTTGGCGCCACCTACACGACGAGATTTCACTTCGAGCTTGGGACGAACATTGTCAATCGCGGCGTTCACAACGTCCATCGGGTTCTTGTCCTTGACCTTCTCGCTGATCCGGTCAATCGCGCCATAGACAATGCGCTCGGCTACCGACTTCTTGCCGGACCGCATGATGGAACTGATCATTCGGGTTACAAGTGCGCTTCCGTACCGGCTGTCAATCCTCCGCTCTCGTTTTGGTGCTCTGCGTCGTCGCATGGTAATCTTGAAATCCTAAACCGTTAGTCGTCCGTTCATTTCTTCGCGCCGGCGGGCGCTTCCTTCGGGCGTTTCACACCGTACTTGCTGCGGCTGCGGCGGCGCTTTTCCACACCCATCGCATCCAATGTCCCGCGCACGATGTGATAGCGCACACCCGGCAAATCTTTCACACGACCGCCACGAACCAACACAATCGAGTGCTCCTGCAGATTGTGCCCCTCATCGGGTATGTACGCGATAACTTCCGTGCCATTCGTAAGACGGACCTTGGCCACTTTCCGCAACGCCGAATTGGGTTTCTTCGGTGTGCGCGTCATCACTTGAAGGCAAACGCCGCGGCGCTGCGGACAGTTGTGCAACGCTGGGGATTTGGATTTCGCCAGCAAGCGGCGACGGCCTTTTCGGATCAATTGATTGATTGTTGGCATTGTGTAAAATGTTCTTTCGGAAAAGAGCGCAAACAGTATCACGCCCCGCCGACGGAGTGCAATAGTTTTTCCGCACTTTTATGCTGCTGGAGTTCCCACCTCCCCGGCGGCCTCCGCCAACAGTTCGTCCGCCGGTTCAATCGGCTCGCCAAGTTGCACCAACCGCACCCCGCGATGCGCGGGGAATCCAGTCCCGGCCGGGATCAAATGCCCCATGATCACGTTCTCCTTGAACCCGCGCAAATAATCCACGCGCCCCAAGGTGGCCGCATCGGTCAAGATTCGAGTTGTCTCTTGGAACGAGGCCGCGCTGATAAACGACTCCGTCTCCAATGAAGCCTTGGTGATTCCCAACAAGACAGGCTGCGCTTCCGCCGGCTTGCCGCCGGAATCGGCTATCCGCTTGTTCTCTTCCTCAAACTTGATCTTGTCAACCTGGTCGCCCCACAGGAAGTGCGTGTCGCCCGGATCCACAATGCGAACCTTTCGCAACATCTGGCGCACGATGATTTCGATGTGTTTGTCATTGATTTCAACGCCCTGCAAACGATAGACCTCCTGCACTTCGTTCACCAAGTATTCCTGCAACTCCTGGGGACCGCAGACATCGAGAATTTCGTGCGGCTCAATGGGGCCTTCTGTCAACTGCTGCCCCTTCTTCACCGAATCACCCCGGAACACGATGATGTGTTTGACGTGCGGAATCAGGTGCTCTTCTTCCGCGCCGGTCTTGGGATCCTTGACCAGAATCTTCCGTTTGCCGCGGGCGGTGCCGGCAAACTCAACGATACCGTCAATCTTGGCAATCTCGGCCGCGTCCTTCGGACGCCGTGCCTCGAACAGTTCGGCCACACGCGGCAGACCGCCGGTAATGTCTTTTGTGCGGAACACCTTTCGCGGCGTCTTGGCCAGAAGCGCACCGGCCTGGATCTTGTCGCCTTCTTCCGCGACGATGTGCGCTCCCGCCGGGATGGCGTAAAACGCCAAAATATCACCGGCGTCATTCACCACATTGATCTGGGGGTGCAGGTCTTCCTTGTGTTCAATCACGACCTTGCCCATCAAACCGGTCGCTTCATCCAACTCCTTGCGCATGGTCACGCCTTCAATGATGTCGTGGAACCGAATGAAACCGGACACTTCCGAAAGCACCGGCACATTGTACGGATCCCACTGGACGAACACATCACCCTTGTTCACCGTGCCACCGTCGGCCACCATGATTTCAGCGCCGATCACCACGTTGTAACGCTCCAATTCCCGTCCTTCTTCGTTCTGAATCAAAATCTGACCATTCTTGTTCAACACGACCCAGTTCCCTTCGGAGCGCTCCACGGCGCGAACGTCTTGATACCGGACCACACCGCTATTCTTGGCTTTGATCTGCGGCTGTTTGAACACCTGACTGGCCGTTCCGCCGATATGGAAGGTACGCATGGTCAATTGTGTGCCAGGCTCGCCAATGGATTGCGCGGCGATGATGCCAACCGCTTCGCCCAACTTCACCGGCCGTCCTGTCGCCAAGTTGCGGCCATAGCACAACGCGCAGACACCACGTTTGGCTTCACAGGTGAGAACCGACCGGATCTTGATGCGCTCCAGACCCAGTTTGCTGATGGTGGCCGCCGCCGCCTCATCAATTTCCGTGTTGGCCTGGAGGACCTTCCTCTTACTCACCGGATCAATCACGTCTTCGGAGGAGACGCGACCGACGATACGCTCACTGAGTTTCACGATCTCGTCTTCACCCTCGTAGATCGGCTTCACCCAGATGCCGTTGACCGTGCCGCAGTCTTCCAGATGGATAATCACATCGTGCGACACGTCCACAAGTTTGCGCGTGAGATAACCGGAATCCGCCGTCTTCAACGCGGTATCCGCCAACCCTTTGCGGGCGCCGTGCGTCGAAATGAAATATTCCAAGACGCTCAGGCCTTCCCGGAAGTTCGACAGAATCGGTTTCTCAATGATTTCACCGGACGGTTTGGCCATCAAACCGCGGATGCCGGCCAACTGACGAATCTGTTGGCGTGATCCACGCGCCTTGCTGTCCACCATGATGAACACAGGGTTCAACTCACTGCGTCCGTCATTGTGTTCCATGGCCGAGTACATCACACTGGCCACGCGATCCGTGGTGTGAGTCCAGATGTCAATGATCTTATTGTACCGCTCACCATCGGTGATGATGCCGCGCCGGTACTGCTTTTCGACTTCGCCCACTTCGCGCATCGCGCCGTTGATCAACTCGCTCTTTTCCTTCGGCACAATCATGTCCACGATGCCGATGGAAACACCCGCCCGCGTCGCGTACTCGAACCCGAGCTGTTTGAGTTTGTCCAGAACCTCAACCGTGCGCTGATGTCCCGCGACCCGGTAACATTGCCAGATCACGTCGCCCAAGCCGGACTTGTTGATGGCCTTGTTCACAAAACCAAGCTCCGGCGGCCAGATTTCGTTGAAGATCACCCGTCCCACCGTGGTTTCAATCACCTTGGCCAGCGGATCTCCATACACGGTCTGCCGACCATAATCCGGATTCTTTAGGCGAATTGTTTCATGGATCTTCACGTCGCCTTCGTCGTAGGTGTAGAACACCTCGTGCACCTCACCAAACAGCTTCTTCGCGCCGGCCTCCTTGCGTCCCGGACGTCCGCCGTGCGTAAGATAGTACACGCCCAACGCGATGTCCTGCGTCGGAGTTGTGATCGGCTTGCCGCTTGACGGCGAGAAAATGTTGTTGGTGGCCAGCATCAACAACCGGGCTTCCATCTGCGCTTCCACCGACAACGGCACATGCACCGCCATCTGGTCGCCGTCAAAGTCCGCGTTGTAGGCGGTACAGACCAACGGATGAATGCGAATGGCGTCGCCTTCGATCAAGACCGGCTCGAATGCTTGGATGGACAAACGATGCAGGGTCGGCGCGCGATTCAACATCACCGCGTGGCCTTTGGTCACTTCGTCCAAAATGTCCCAAACCTCGGGCGGTTGACGCTCGATCATCTTCTTGGCTGAGCGAATGGTATGCACCAATCCCATTTCGCGAAGCCGCCGGATGATGAATGGCTCGAACAACACCAACGCCATCTTCTTGGGCAACCCGCATTGATGCAGTTTCAGTTCCGGGCCGATGACGATAACCGACCGGCCCGAATAATCCACGCGTTTGCCAAGCAAGTTCTGACGAAACCGTCCTGATTTGCCTTTGAGCGTATCCGCGAGAGACTTCAGTGAACGCCCACCGGCGCCCGTCACAGGCCGGCCGTGCCGGCCATTGTCGAACAAGGCGTCCACCGCTTCTTGCAGCATCCGCTTCTCGTTGCGGATGATGACGTCCGGTGTGCGCAACTGCAGCAGGTTCTTCAACCGGTTGTTGCGGTTGATCACGCGCCGGTACAAGTCGTTCAGATCGCTCGTCGCAAAACGTCCGCCTTCCAACGGCACCAACGGCCGCAGATCCGGCGGGATGACCGGCAAGACTTCCAGAATCATCCATTCCGGCCGCATCTTGGCCTCGATGAATCCCTTCACCAATCGCAACTGTTTGGCGACTTTCTTCTTGGTCTGCTTGCTCTTCGTCGCATCCAACTGATGTTCGAGATCGGCGGCGAGCTTCCGCAAATCCAGCCTTTGCAGCAATTCCTTCACCGCCTCCGCGCCCATCTTGGCCACAAACGTGTCCCCATAGGCCTCGCGCGCCTCCCGCAATTCCATCTCGGTGAGAAGCTGTTTCTCCTGCAGCGGGGTCTTGCCGGGATCAATGACAATGTGATCCTCGTAATAAATGACCCGTTCAAGCTGCCGGGCTGTCAGGTTCAACATCAACCCCATCCGTGACGGCATGCACTTGTAAAACCAGATGTGACTGACCGGGACCGCCAGTTCAATATGTCCCATCCGCTCGCGCCGCACCCGCGCCAGCGTGACTTCAACGCCGCACCGATCGCAGATAACTCCGCGATGCTTGATGCGCTTGTATTTGCCGCAATTGCATTCCCAGTCGCGAACCGGCCCGAAAATGCGCTCGCAGAACAAACCGCCCTTCTCGGGCTTGAATGTCCGGTAATTGATCGTCTCCGGATTCTTCACTTCACCATGCGACCACGAACGAATCGTGTCCGGCGAAGCCAAGCCGATGCTGACATAATCAAACACTTCCTGACGGTCCAACCCGAGCGCGGCGCGCGCGGCGGCCGTGGCGGCGGACAACGATGTGACACTCGATGCAGGGGTTTTTGTAGCGGTCATAGTTTAGCTTTCGCCTCCATTCTTCCCGACGCGAACATCGAGACAGAGACTTTGAATTTCTTTCATCAACACATTGAACGACTCCGGCGTGCCGGCTTCGAGGGTGTTTTCCCCCTTGACGATGGATTCGTAAATCCTCGTGCGGCCTTGAACATCATCGCTCTTGACCGTGAGCAATTCCTGCAAGGCATACGCAGCGCCGTAAGCTTCCATGGCCCATACTTCCATCTCGCCGAAACGCTGTCCGCCATACTGCGCCTTGCCGCCCAACGGCTGCTGGGTCACCAGCGAGTACGGCCCGACTGCGCGTGCGTGAATCTTGTCGGCCACAAGATGTCCCAGTTTGAGCATGTAGATATATCCGACGACGACTTCCTGATCGAATCGCTGACCCGTGCGCCCATCAAACAACACGCTCTTGCCGTTTTCGCGGGCCCAGGTGAATCCCTCCACCTTCTTTGCCTTTTCCAGCAACTCGTGAACTTCCTCCTCTGCCGCCCCGTCAAACACCGGTGACGCCACCTTGAATCCAAGCGCCTTTGCCGCCACGCCCAGGTGCGTTTCCAGCAACTGACCGACATTCATACGACTGGGAACGCCCAGCGGATTTAGAACAATCTCGACCGGCGTCCCGTCCGGAAGGAATGGCATGTCTTCTTCGGGCACGATCTTGGCGATCACGCCCTTGTTTCCATGCCGGCCCGCCATCTTGTCGCCCACGCTGAGTTTGCGTTTGCTGGCCACATAAACCTTTACCTGCTTGATGATACCGGCTTCGATTTCCTCGCCGCTGTCAATGCGGTCCATGTGCCGTTCGCGTTCCATTTCCAACTCGCTGAACCGATGCTCAAACTCGCCGATGATCTCGCGGATCTTGATGCGGATCGGCGACGGATCAATCTCGATGTGATCGTAGGACGCCGCCATCCTGCGCAGCAGTGTCTTGGTAATCTTGCGGTTGGCCGGTATGATGATCTCACCAGTCTCCGCGTTCACCACATCCAACGGAATCTTCTCGCCCAGCAGGATGTTGCTCAGTTTCTCCGTCAGCTCTTCGCGCAGAGCCGCCGACCGTTGCTTGTAATCTTCTTCGAATTGCTTTTTCTGGCGGCGGACTTCGGTGGGCGTCAACGACGGCTTGTTCTGTTCCTGCCGCGATGACACTTTCACATCCATCACAATGCCATAGACGCCGCTGGGGACGGTCAAAGAGGTGTCTTTCACGTCAGCGGCTTTTTCGCCGAAGATCGCGCGCAACAATCGCTCTTCTGGGGCCAGTTCCGTCTCACCCTTGGGTGTGATCTTGCCCACCAGAATGTCACCGGGTTTCACTTCCGCGCCCACACGGATCACGCCGTCGTGACCAAGGTTCTTCAAGGCTTCTTCGCCCACATTGGGAATGTCGCGGGTGATTTCCTCTGGTCCGAGCTTCGTGTCGCGCGCGCCGCATTCGAACTCCTCGATGTGGATCGAGGTGTAGACATCCTCTTTCACCAATTTCTCGTTGACGAGGATGGCGTCTTCGAAGTTGTAGCCGCACCACGGCATGAACGCGACCAGCACGTTGCGCCCCAGCGCGAGTTCGCCGTTTTCGCAGCAGGGGCCGTCGGCCAAAACTTGGCCCTTCTTGACCTTGTCGCCCTTGGCCACGATCGGCTTCTGATTGAAACAGGTCGCCGCGTTCGAGCGCATGAACTTTCGAAGCTCGTAAACCCAGACACCATGTTCGGGATCCGTCACGAGCTTGCGTTTGCCTTCCGGCAGGGAGCCGTTCTTCGTCACCACGATCTGATTGCCGGTTACGGAGGCCACCACTCCGTTTTCTTCGGCCACCACGACGACTTTCGAATCGCGCACAATGCGCGCTTCCAAGCCGGTACCCACCAGCGGCGATTCGCTCCGCAACAAGGGCACGGCCTGACGTTGCATGTTCGACCCCATCAGCGCGCGGTTGGCGTCGTCATGTTCGAGGAACGGAATCAAGCCGGCCGCCACCGACACAAGCTGTTTGGGCGACACGTCCATGTAATGGACTTTCTCCGGTTCGACTTCGATGAAATCGCCTTTGTACCGGCACGCCACGCGCGGCACCGTGTATTTGCCGTGGACATCCACCGGCGCGTTCGCTTGGGCGACCACGTAGTTTTCTTCTTGGTCGGCGGTCAAGTAGTCTACCTGTTCCGTTACCTTGCCGTTCACCACTTTCCGGTAAGGTGTCTCGATGAATCCAAATTCGTTGATCCGCGCGTACAAACTCATGGCGCTGATCAAGCCGATGTTGGGACCTTCAGGAGTTTCAATCGGGCAAATCCGGCCATAGTGCGACGGATGCACGTCGCGCACCTCAAACCCGGCGCGATCACGAGACAAGCCTCCCGGCCCGAGAGCCGAAAGACGGCGCTTGTGCGTCAGTTCGCTGAGCGGATTCGTCTGATCCATGAACTGGCTGAGTTGGCTGCGCCCAAAGAAATCTCGAATGACAGCCGACAGCGCTTTCGGATTAATCAACTGCGTCGGTGCTGACATCGAACAACGTCATGCGCTCCTTGACGACACGCTCGGTGCGAGCCAAACCTACCCGGCATTGATTGGCCAAAAGTTCGCCCACGCAACGCAACCGGCGACTGCCAAGATGGTCAATGTCGTCAATCGAACCTTCGCCTTTGCGCAGGCTGCAGACATACCGGATCGCTTCGACAACGTCTTCCTTCTCCAGAATACGACTGTCAATCTCGGCCTTGCGATTCAGTTTCTGATTGATCTTGTAGCGTCCGACACGACCAAGATCGTACCGGCGCGGGTCGAAGAACAAACGTTTGAGCAACGCTTTGGCATTGGCCACCGTCGGCGGATCACCGGGACGCAAGCGGCGATAAATCTCTTTGAGCGCTTCGTCCGTTTCCTTGCACGGATCTTTGCGCATGCATTTGATGATGCACCCGTCGTCCGTGCTGCTGTCCACAATTTTGACCTTCTCGATGCCTATTTCCTGCAACTGCCGGGCAATGCCCTTCGTCAACGGTTCAAACGCTCGCGCGACGACAACTTGCTTCTCCGAATCCATGATGTCGGCGATCAACACCTTGTTCGAGTCCTCCTCGCCGGCAAGGTAGTCCTTCAGTTTGAGGTCCTGGACGACATAGAAAAGCTTGATGATTTCCTCGTCCGTTCCGTAGCCAAGAGCGCGCAGGAATGTGGTGACGAGAAATTTCCGGCGACGATGCCGGCGATCCAGATAGATGTTAAGCAGGTCAGTGGCGTCAAATTGAACTTCCACCCACGTGCCGCGGTCCGGTATGACGCGGAAGCCATACAAAATCTTGCCGCTGGTGTGGACGGTAGATTCAAAGCAAATGCCCGGCGAGCGGTGAAGTTGGCTGACGATGACGCGTTCCGCGCCGTTAATGACGAAACTGGCGGACGGTGTCATGAGCGGAATTTCGCCCATGTACACTTTTTCCTCCTTGGTTCCGTTTTGGTCTTTGAGGCGGAACGTCACATGCAACGGCGCGCTGTAGGTGATGCCTTCGCGCAGACTGTCGAGCCACCCGACCTTGACGTCACCGATGGTGTATTCGACAAAGTCCAAGTGCGCCTGCCCATCATAACTCTCAATCGGGAAGACTTCCTTAAATACGGCCTGCAATCCCACATTCTTGCGCCGGGATGGCGGCACGTCCGCCTGCAAGAACTCCTTGTAGGAATCGAGTTGCGCCTCAATCATCTGAGGCGGTTCAATCACATCCGTCAGTTTGCCGAAATATTTGCGCTCAGCCATGGGTGACATCCGCTCCGGACAGGATCCCCTGCCCTTTGTCGCGCGGGGGCGGCCCCGTTGAAGGACCGCCCCTTGCGCTCCGTTGTTGTACGACAATTACTTGAGTTCGACCGTGGCGCCGGCAGCTTCGAGTTTCTTCTTGATCTCGTCTGCCTCTTCCTTGGTGGCACCTTCCTTGACCGGCTTGGGTGCACCTTCCACGAGGTCCTTGGCTTCCTTCAAGCCGAGGCTGGTGACGGCGCGAACTTCTTTGATGATGCCAATCTTCTTGTCAGCCGGTGCGGCCTTCAAAATGACATCAAATGAGGTCTTGGCCTCAGCCGCGGGAGCAGCACCACCCGCTGCCGGACCGGCTGCCACAGCCACAGGCGCTGCGGC
>CAZEQV010000027.1:0-4347 GCA_964514435.1 uncultured Verrucomicrobiota bacterium | reverse complement strand
GGCGGCTTCCAGTACGGTAAGCCCGCTGAGTTGTTCCACTATTGCATCCAGGTTTGCTGGCATCTTTGCTTCCTTTCAACGGTATCGTCGGTTGCCGAAGCCCCGGCAACATTAAGTCCCACAGCCGTGGTGCCGACGAGGAACCAGGTTTCGTTTCGTTCAAGCGGCGGCAGGTGTGCCGCCTTGTTTGTCTGCGTGCGCCTTGATGACCCGCGCAATCTGACCGGCAGGCGCGCCCAATACGACGGCGACCCGCGTGGCCGGGGTCTGCAACAACCCCACCAACTTGGCGCGTAGCACATCGAGCGAAGGCAGGTCCGCCAACGCGGCCACATCTTCCGCACGCAAAATCTGTTGCCCCAGGAAGCCAAGCTTCACCCGGGGTTTGTCAACTTCCTTGCTGTAATCCTTGACCACTTTGGCTGCCGCGCTGACTTCAGCCTTGTCACGTCCGTACACGACGGCCGTCATGCCGGTCAGATCCCCATTGGCATCCGGCAGCCCCGCTTCCTTCAATGCGTGCCGCAGCAGCGTGTTCTTGACAACGTGAAACTCTGCGTTCACGGCCGCCAGACGTTTCCGCAGCTCGGTAAACTGTTCCACCGTCAGACCGCGATAGTCGGTGATCAGGCAAAACGGAGACGCACCGAGGGACTTGCCCACCTCGGCGGACATGATTTTCTTTTCGGCTCTCATGAATGTGTCCTATGGTTAATTTGACGCGCCAACCAGCTCGGATGCATCAATACGCAATCCCGGACTCATGGTGCTGGAAAGCGTGCATGACCGAATAAACTGGCCTTTGGCGGTTGCCGGCCGTGAATGTGTCACAGCCGAAATGACCGCTCGAGCGTTCTCTTCAATCGCTTTGGCTTCGAACGAAACCTTGCCAAACGCCACGTGCAGGTTGGCAGCCTTGTCCATCTTGAACTCGACGCGTCCGGCCTTTACCTCTTTGACGGCCTTGGCCGTGTCATCCGTGACGGTGCCGGTCTTGGGATTCGGCATCAGCCCGCGCGGACCGAGCACACGTCCCAATTTGCGGACTTCCGACATGGCCTCTGGCGTCGCCACAGCAACGTCAAAATCCGCCCAACCGTCCAGGCACTTCTTGACCAAGTCCTCGAATCCCACATGGTCGGCGCCGGCATCCTTCGCCGCCTGTGCCGCTTGTCCCTTGGCAAACACGACCACACGAACCTTCTTGCCACTGCCGTGTGGCAACGCCACCGTGCCGCGAACCATTTGGTCGCTTTGCTTGGGATCCACGCCCAAGTGAAAGTCGAGTTCGATGGTTTCATCGAACTTGGCCTTCGGGAATTTCTTCAGAACCTCCACCGCTTCCGCCAACTTGTACGTGCGCGTCGCGTCGCGTTGTCCTGCCGCTTGAGTGTATCGTTTTCCGTGCATGTCGTTGTTCCTGGCTTAATCCACCACGTCAATACCCATGCTGCGCGCCGTGCCCATGATGATGCGAGCCGCAGCGTCCTCGGAGCGGGCATTGAGATCCGGCATCTTTGTCTTGGCAATTTCCAAAACCTGCTTGCGCGTGACCTTGCCGACTTTGTTGCGATTCGGCACACCGCTGGCCGTGGCTATTCCGGCTGCTTTCTTCAACAGCGCGCTGGCCGGCGGCGACTTGGTGATAAATGTGAAACTCTTGTCCTGATAGACCGTGATGACAACGGGCGTAATCGTCCCGGCCTGCTTCTGCGTCGCGGCGTTGAACTCCTTGCAGAACGCCATGATGTTGACGCCCTGCTGGCCCAGTGCCGGGCCGACGGGAGGAGCCGGGTTCGCCTGTCCGGCAGGGATTTGCAGCTTGATGATTCCTGTTACTTTCTTAGCCATGATTCCTTTTCGTTACGCGCGCTCAACTTGCCAGTATTCGAGTTCAACCGGGGTCGAACGCCCAAAAATGGAGACTGAAATTTTCAACTTGCCGCGCGCGGGATCCACTTCCTCAATCACCCCGGTAAAGTTCTGGAACGGGCCATCCGTGACCTTGACGGTCTCGCCCGTGTCAAAAGCAATCTTGGGCGCCACCTTGTCCTGGCGTTCCTCGATCTGCGCCAGAATCCCTTCCACCTCGCTGGGAGGCAACGGCACCGGATGCTCGCCACCAACAAATCCAATGATACCGGGTGTTTCCCGTATGAAATACCAAGACGGACCGATCAACTGGTTCTTCTCATCCAACAACCGCATGTTGACCAGTATGTAACCGGGATAGAACTTCCGCGTGCTGGTTGTTTTCTTGCCGCGCTTGACCTCGGCCACTTTCTCAGTGGGGATCAACACCTGCTTCACATACTCCGTCATCTCTTCCACTTTGAGACGGCGTTCGATGTTATCCTTCACTTTCTGTTCCTGACCGGAAAGCGTGTGGAGAACGAACCACTGAAAGTCAGATTTTGTAGCGGTATCCATGTCAATTTCCGAGTTGTACTAGGCCGAATGAATCAACAATCGAACGGCCCTGACAAAAATCACGTCGGCAAACGCCACGAACAACCCCAGCACCAACACTGTCACAATCACCAAGATCGTGGAATCCACCAACTCGCGTCGTGTCGGCCACGCTGACTTTTTCAGTTCAAGAAAGACTTCTTCGACAAAGCTGCGGATTTTCGTGAGAGGATTTGTCATAATTGCTCGGCGCGGAATCGCAGGGAATCACTCAGGATGGCACGCCAGGAGGGACTTGAACCCCCAACCTACGGTTTTGGAGACCGTCGCTCTGCCAATTGAGCTACTGGCGTACCCGTTGATTCCTTATGTGATTACCCCGGTCGCGTTACTTGGTTTCTTTGTGCACAACGTGTTTGCCACACTTGGGACAGAATTTCTTTCGTTCCAAACGTTCAGCGCCCTGCTTCTTATTGCGGGTCGAAACATAGTTCCGATCCTTGCATTCCATGCAGGCCATCGTGATTTGTTCTCGTGCCATTGTTGCTTTTCTGAGTCGCTGCCAGCGTCAGCGTCTGGCGGACACCGGCAGGATCGGGTGTTCAAACTACTCAATAATATCGGTCACACGACCAGCGCCAACTGTGCGTCCGCCTTCGCGGATGGCGAACCGCATCGTCTTTTCCATGGCAATGGGTGTGATCAACTCGACCTCAAGATTGACGTTGTCGCCCGGCATGACCATTTCCACTCCCGCCGGCAAGGAGGACGAGCCGGTCACGTCGGTGGTTCGGAAGTAGAATTGAGGACGGTAGCCATTGAAGAACGGCGTGTGACGACCGCCTTCTTCCTTGCTCAAGACGTACACTTCGGCCTTGAACTTCCGATGAGGCGTGATGGAACCGGGCTTGGCCAGAACCTGACCACGTTCGATTCCGTCCTTGTCAACACCTCGCAACAGCAAGCCAACATTGTCGCCTGCTTCGCCACGATCCAATTCTTTGCGGAACATTTCCACGCCCGTCACGACGGTCTTGGATGTGTCGCGGAGACCCACGATCTCAACTTCCTCGCCGACTTTGATCGTTCCACGCTCAATACGACCCGTGGCAACCGTTCCACGGCCCGTAATGGAGAACACGTCCTCCACGGGCATCAAGAACGGCTTGTCCACTTCGCGGGTCGGCTGCGGAATGTATTCGTCAATGGCCTTCACCAAATCTAAGATGCTCTTCTCGCCGGCAGGATCGCCATTCAAAGCCTTGAAGGCGCTAACGCGCACGACCGGGCAGGTGTCGCCGGGGAACTGGTAGGAGGATAGCAACTCACGAACTTCGAGCTCGACGAGATCGAGGAGTTCAGGGTCATCCACCAAGTCAACTTTGTTTAACGCCACCACAATGGCCGGTACGCCTACTTGGCGGGCCAGGAGAATATGTTCGCGGGTCTGCGGCATGGGACCATCAGCAGCGCTCACCACCAAGATCGCGCCGTCCATCTGCGCGGCACCCGTGATCATGTTTTTCACGTAGTCAGCATGGCCGGGACAGTCAACATGGGCGTAGTGCCGTTTCTGGCTCTGATATTCAACGTGCGCCACCGCAATCGTAACCGTCTTTGTTTCGTCACGAACGGTACCGCCCTTTGCGATGTCAGCATAGCTCTTGACTTCGGCTTGGCCTTGCTTGCTAAGCACCTGCAATAGCGCCGCTGTCAGGGTCGTCTTGCCATGGTCAATGTGACCAATGGTGCCCACGTTTACGTGTGGTTTTGTTCGTTCAAATTTGCCCTTTGCCATGATGTCCTCCTGTGAATGTAAGGATTTCTTATCTCTTGTTGTTAACGTGTTTCGTATGTCACTCGCATCCGTCCGACTACTGTAGCTGGAGCCCACGATCGGGATTGAACCGATGACCTCGTCCTTACCAAGGACGTGCT
>CAZEQV010000026.1:0-19727 GCA_964514435.1 uncultured Verrucomicrobiota bacterium | reverse complement strand
GTCGCCGCAAACTCGGCGCGCAAACTCCGCAGTCCGCCCCAGGTGGTGATGCGCGGGTCGCGCAACTTCGTCACGTCGAAGCCGGTCACGGCAAACGTGAGCGTGGCTGCCTGCATCTTGCCATCGTCGTCCCGGCCCACCCGGAACTCCGCGCCCGCCAACGCCGCGAGATTGCCATCGGCAGTGCCGTCCACAAACACGCGCGCCGTGATGCGCGTTCCATCCGCCAGATGCGCCGCGATGATCCGCTGCCGGTTGCCGGCCGCCGTCGCTTCAATCTTCGTCACCGCGCACCCGGTGCGAACGGTAATGTTCGGCTCTGCCGCCAACAGTTGCCGGTAACGACGGGCCAGTTCGCGGTGGTCACACGACGGCACCAGGTCGTCATCATCGAACTCGCCGCGCCACGCATACGCCTCGGGAAACAATTCGCGGTGCAGGCCGAGGTTGACCGGTTCCTGCGTGTCGCGGCGTTGAAACTTGCAGACCAACGCCACCGACGAATGCGCGCCGGTACCGCCGATTCCGGCATCTCGTTCCACGAGCCAGACGCGCGCCCCTTGCCGGGCTGATTGCACCGCCGCGCAAATCCCGCCGCAACCGGCCCCGGCAACCAACACACCCGTTTCCACTGTTGCGGTCATGCTGACTCCGTCAGCGCGGCTAGTTCCGCCACGGCCGGACCGAGCCAGCCGACATTCCATTCGTGTGGCGGCCCCAAGTCGTCGCGAAAAACGTGTTTGATCTGCAATTCGTCGAGCAGTTCGTGATAGCGACGGTTGTGGTCGCCCCAATACTGCCGGCCCAACACCACCACGCGCGCCCGGTCACGGAACGCGGCGGCACTGCGTTTCGCCGACTCAACCGGATGCTGTCGCCGGTAACTTTCCAGTGTGCCGTAAGCAGCATCGGTGTTGATCTGACCGAAGCCGGCATCGTCCCACAGCAGCGGAGCATCCCAACTCGCGGCGTAACCGAAGAAGTCCGGGTAGTTGAACACCAGGCTCAACGCGCCCCAACCGGACTTGCTGAAACCAAGGAGCAACCGTCCTTCCTTACCGGGCACGGTTGGATACCGGCTTTCGGTCGCCGGCACGATTGTATGTCGCAGGTAATCTGCGGTTTGCCGGTGGGGATCGGTTGCGTGATTGCCATACCAGCCACCTATTTCCGGCAGGACACAAATCCACTGATACCGGTTCGGAACGTCGAGTTGACGGAGACTCGCCAGCGCCCCGCGGTCCGAACGTCCCACCGCCGACAACACATACAACACGCGGTAACGACGCTGCGGGTCGAGCCGGTCAGGTGTCAGCACCTCAAACATTCGAGGCCTGTCCCTGCATTCGTGACCGGATTGCCATCATGCAATGCATCATGCCGGGCCCGGTTGGATTTGACAATGGCACGGGGTGCTACTATTCGAGGCATTACCTGCTATGACCGACATGCGCGACAAGTTTGAGACGCTGACCCTTCCCGCCCCTCCGGACGCGCTCGTGTTGCTCCGCGACTTCGAACAACAACATAAGGTCTGGCTGTCATTGCACGACATCGTCGGCGTGCTTGCCTTGCCGGACGGCACCAGCGTCGTGCCACGCGAATACCTTGCGCACCGGCAACCGCGCTGCCGTCACGGGCGGGACATAGCCACGACTGAGGCCGCCTGTCTCGCGCATTGCTGGCGCGCCGCGCACTCGTTCGGGGCGCAAACCAAGTCACCGTTCACTCATCGTTGCTGGCGCGACCAACGCGAGTTGGTTGTGCCGGTGTTCGACGACGAGATCCTTTGCATGGTGATGTTTCTGCACCCGCGACGCCCCCCGTGGCCGCGTCCGGCCCGGCTGGCCGCAATCGCCCGCGAAGCGGAGGCACTGGCCCGTCTTTTGATTCATCGCGCCGAGGAATTGCAGGGCGTGGGCGGCGAAACTGACGACCGCAAACGCATCCTGCGCCGGTTGCTGGCGTTTCACGCGCATCAGCCGGTCGGGCGCGACGCGGTGGCCAAGACGTTGGGCGTGTCGGCCTCGCGCGCCAGTCACATCGTCACGGAGTTGTTCGGCAAATCGTGGCGGCAACTCCTCACCGAGGCACGTCTGGAAAGGGCCAAACGCTTGTTGCGGCAGGAATCGCTGACCGTCGCCACCGTGGCCGGTCTTTGCGGTTACACCGACCCCAACACCTTCCATCGTCTGTTCCGCAAATCCGTCGGCACGAGTCCGCAACGTTGGCGACAATCACGGTAACGCGAGATGTTGCCCGACACATCCATCTGTCCACAGAGCTGAACACACAAACGGAAAGTGAACTTCGTTGACGGGAACATGCTCGAATCTGAAAATGCTGACCATGGACCTCAACAAGACAAGACCCGGTGATGTGTTACCCGCGGAGAAGTCCACGTTTGCCGATCGCAAGAGTAGCGTTGTCGTCACGCGTTACACGGCCCGGCAGGGCCACAGCCATCATTGTTACTTCAACGTGGACGGCTCGTGGGACGGCGGCCGACAAGTTGTCATCTCACGTGATGATGGCCAGGGCGCCGCGCTGTTCTCGCTGAATCTGGTCAGTGGCGAGTTCACCCGTCTGACGCCCTCCATTCTGCACAGTTCGTTGGCCGCCTCAGTCTGCGCGACGCGCGAGGAAGCATACTTCTGGAGTGACGACGCTCTATGGAGCGCGCATTTGCGGAAACACGCCTTGCATCGTGTGACCACGTTGCCGGCTGGATTCGAGGGACAAAACACGGCCGTGACAAGTGACGGCCGCGCCGTGGTGACGGCATTGTTCGAGCGAACCGGCCGATCCGACGTCCAACCCAGCACCGAGGCGCGGATGGAGATGTTGAAGCGACCGCGCATTACCCGCGTGGTGGAGATTTCGCTGGCGAACGGGAAGATTCGAACGCTACACGAGAGTACCGAGCATTTCCTTGGACATGCCAATCCCTCGCCCACCGATCCGGATTTGCTGACGTTCTGCCATGAGGGACCGTGGCTGGAGATTGATCAACGCATCTGGGGACTTCGTCGCAGCGGCGGTCAACCCTGGCCGATTGTGCCGCGTGATCAGAATTGGGGCGTTGGCCACGAGTTCTGGCTGGCCGACGGTCAAACGATCGGATACCACGCACGATACCGGAGTGACGCGTGGCGACACGCACTCGGTTGGGTCAAAGCTGACAACTCCGAATGTTTCCAGGCCGAGGTCGCCGTTCCCACGCATCACGCCCACAGCCGGCAGCGAGACCGGTACGTTTTGGATGGAACACGATCAACGGGTGATTTTCTCTTCGTGGTGGAACGCGACGGAAACGGTTGGGCAACGCCGCGCATCTTGTGCGCGCACGACACGAGCCGGTGGCATCATCGCGCTCATGCCCATCCGCATCTGTGCGCCGACGGCAAGACAGCTCTATTCACCAGCGACAGGAGCGATTACTGTGATGTGTACGCCGTGACAATACCGGACACACTGGAGACCTTACCTGCCTACAAGAACCCGCCCTACCGGTTCTATTGGGAATAGGCAGTTCCTCATTTCTGGTCACCGTTGGTAGTCCTTGCCATCGAAACTTGCGCGGACAGATTGTCGCCATTGATCAAGTTCCTGTCTCATCTTGGCCACTTGATCCGACAACTTGCCTGCCAAGTCAGTTTTCTCCTTTGGATCGTGTTCCACATCGTACAGCCTGTCCGGCTCACCCCGTGTCACGACAAGTTTGTGCGAGCCGTCCAGCCACACGGCGCTGGTGTCTTTCACAAAATCGGCGTCGGCCAAACCGCCTTTCTCTTTTTTGCGGCCACTGGCCGTGCTCATAAAGCCGATCGGTTTGGTACGCCGTTCCATTTTGCCTTCCAAAAGCGGAACCAAACTGATGCCGTCCAGCACCGGTTGTGCCGGCATCTGCACACCGACAATATCAAGAATCGTCGGGTAAAAATCCATGTGCACACAGGCCATGTCTGTCCGGATGGGTTTGGTGATGCGCGCGGGCCACTCCAAACAAGCGACCGTGCGCGCACCGATCTTGCCCTTGCCCAACCCGGCGGGGTCTTGCGAGTGTCCGGTGATGCCGCCGTTGTCGCTCGTGAACCACAGCAACGTGTTGTCGGCCACGCTCAACTCACGCAATGCGGCCCGCAGTTTGCCGACCGCCGCATCCACTCCGCTGATCTCCGCGAGAAAATCGTCACCGTTCTTGTAGAGCGCCTTGAACTCCTCGGCTCCCTTGTGTGGCCCATGCGGCGATCCAAAACACACATACGCAAAGAACGGTTCTTTGGACTTGGCCTGTTGACGAATCCAATCTATCGCCAGCCCCATCGTGAACACAGAACTGTCACCCTCGATTGTGAGCGCTTCTTTGGTGTCGTCCACAGTCAGCTTCCCGCCGATGTCAAAGTAGTTGGGCGAATAAAATGACTTATCGAATCCCATGCGCACCGGATGCGTTTCCTTTCCGCCCAGATGCCATTTGCCAAAGTGGCCGGTGCGGTAGCCAATGGATTTGAGTGCCTTGGCGATGGTGATTTCCTGCGGCCGCATCGCTCCCAACGCATGCAAACCCACTCGAAACGGGGCGCGTCCGGTCAGAATGGCGAAGCGTCCCGGCGAACACATCTGTTGCGCGGCGTAGAAATTGTCGAACCGCACGCCCCGAGCAGCCAGATCATCCAAGTGTGGTGTCTTGGCGTGCGGACTGCCTTGGTAACCGGTATCGCGCCATCCCATGTCATCGGCCACCACAATCACGATGTTGGGCCGTGAGGCAGCCGGGGAAGCAGTTGCTATCTCCATGACCCCCAGAAAACCCGCCACCGCAGCCATACCGGCCATTCTGACCAAAGTTGTCAGCCGAGCATCTCGTCGTCTTGCCATAATGCACTCCTTCTCTTCTGAAGGTAAAAACACCCATGCGCCGTGGTGGTTGCTCAACGAGCACAGCCACCTTCAAGAAACCGGCTCGTCAATCGCCCGGCAAGGTCGCGCACCACGGACGGATTTTCGGAAGCGACGTTGCGAAGCTCATCGGGATCGCGACCCAGATCGTAAAGTTCCACACCGCCACCGAAATGCTGAATCAATTTCCAATCGAGTGTGCGAATGCAGCGGCCACCCCGCAAAGAACTGACCGCGTCATCATGTATCTTGTCTGCCTTGCCGGACAAGAGCGGCAGGATGGACATCGCGTCGGTGTTCTCCAAAGTCGGCGCACCGGCCAGATCGCAGATGGTCGGGTTCAGATCAATCAGTTCCACGAGCGCCTCGATTCTCCTGCCGGCTTCGATGCCGGGACCGGCCACGACCAGGGGCACGCGCAATGCCGACTCGTAAAACACTTCCTTGGTCCATCGCCCGTGATCACCCAACATTTCGCCGTGGTCGGATGCAAAGATGAGGAAGGTGTTGTCCCGTTGACCGCGTGATTCCAATGTCTGGAGAATTTCGCCCACCTGCACATCAATCGCCTCAATGGCCGCGCAGTATTGACGGCGGCACAGCAGAATGTCGTTGGCTGACGCCAATCCGTCTTGTTTTTTCAACGGCGGCTTGCCTTCGCCGGTCGGGTTGATGGCTTCCGGCATGGCGGCATGGCGGAAATGTTCGGCGAACTCGGTCGGCGGATCAAAGGGGTTATGAGGCCCGACAAAACTGACGAAATAGTGCCAGGGAAAATCATCCGGAATTTCCCGCAGCCATTTCACCGCGCGTTGGCCGATGTACGTATCCTCAAACGCATGGGCCGGCAAAATGCTGTCATGAGCGGCGCGCCAGAGATGGCCGTTGGCGGCACGCTGTTCGTAATCGTCGCGGAATCTTTGGTTCAAGCCCTGTTCGGCCAGCCAGTGCGTGTAGGGACCGATGGGGGGCACACAGCGACCGGCGTGCATCTTGCCTCGCATTCTTCCGGGTGGGTGAATCCCCAGGAATACGCGAGCGGACGATCACCGTGCCGGCCGTTGTATGGATTGGGCTTGGCGAGATCGAGTTTTCCCACGCAACCTACCCGGTATCCGTTGTCACGCAGCCGCTGGTAATACGTTGGCTGACGCATCGGCAAATACGCGTTGTTGTCGAGCGCGCCGTGACGGACCGGTTGATTGCCGGTGGCCAAGGCAATACGAGCCGGTGCGCAAACGGGAGCGTTGGTGCAACAATGTGTGAAAACCGTGCCGCAAGCTGCCAGCTTGTCGAGATGGGGCGTGCGAACAAAGCTCGCTCCCATACAGCCCAGATAATCCCACCGGAACTGGTCGGCCATGATGAACAGGAGATTGGGTCGGTCATTCATGAGGACACCGGATACTCCTCGCGCGCGGAGAATGACAAGAGGTTTCCTTCTTGCATTCCTGGCGGTCGCTGGAGCAATTTCTGGCTGCTGGCTGACGCTTCCCCCATGGTCATCATCCATTCGACTCGTTGTCTCGACTACGAAAGCTCCGGTCACCCGGAGCGGCCGGCGCGCATTCGTTCCGCCCTGCAATGTCTCCGCGACGGTCCACACACGTGGCTTGAACCGGCTCCCTGTACGGATGCCGACCTGCTGCTTGTTCACGAGCCGTCGCAACTGGAAGCGGTGCGGACCGGGCGCTATCATGACAGCGACACACCGTTTTTTCCTCACATTGACCAACTCGCGCGTCTCGCAGCCGGTGGCGCGGTGTTGGCCGCCGAAACCGCGCTGGCCGGACAGCCAGCATTTTCCCTCATGCGTCCGCCCGGTCATCATGCCACCAAAAACCGCGTGATGGGATTCTGCTACTACAACAACATCGCCGTGGCCGTCGCCCGTGTCCTGCGCCAAACGGCGCGCCCGGTTGCCATTCTTGACTTCGACTGTCACCACGGCAACGGCACGGAAGACATTTTCCAGGGCGATCATTTCGTCACCTACGCCTCGCTCCATCAATCTCCCTGTTATCCCGGCACCGGTCTCTGGATGCGGCACAACTGCTGGAATTACCCGCTCCTACCAGGCACGATGCCGGACGAGTTTCTGACAGCTTTGGATGATTGTTTGGAAAAACTCCATCATATCGGTCCATCGCTGCTCGCCATCTCGGCGGGATTCGATTCTTACCGGAACGATCCCATCACCGAGATGAACCTCGACGTGGAAACCTTCGGCGTAGTGGGCGAAAAGATCCGCCAGTTCTGCCAACGCGCCGCCAAGCCGGACGGAACTCCGTTGCCCTCGTTTGCCGTCATGGAAGGCGGCTATGCCGAAAATGTCGGCGAGTGTGTTCGCGCGTTCATCGAGGGTTGGGAAGGACGGAAAGCATAGGGCGCATCGGACGCCGTTTCGGTGGCTGCTGCCTGCCTGTGATTCCTTGTGCCATAATAGCGCTACATATGTAGCGTTATTATGGTACACTGGCGGTCGCGGGCAGTACTGGGCAGACTCACACCGCATTCCAGAACAACAATCACGCAAGCAAGGACGGTAGTGTCACGATGCGCGGGAATAGGCGCGCTCGCTGTTTTCGGGCTGGAGTTTTCGGGGCGGTTGTGACATAGTTTCCGCCGTGGGGAGGAACACTTCAAGGAGGTTGGGCTTCTCCCTGTTGGAATTGTTGGTCGTCACAGCATTGCTGGGGACTCTGGTGGCGTTGCTGATGCCGGCATTCAACCAAGCGCGTGAACGGTCGCGCGCCGCGTTGTGCGTGGGGCATCTCCGCCAGATCGGCCAGGCAACCTTGATGTACCACGACGAACAGGGACAGTTGCCCGCGTCGAACTTGCCGGGGTACTTGCTCTGGAACGGTCTGTCGTTCGTCTTGTACGGCGACATCGTTCTGTCACACGGCCGCGACATGGCCAGGACGTTCTACTGTCCATCCGACCGCGTCTTTGAGCCGGGAAGCCCGGCGACCGGCATCAACAATCTCGGCGTTCCCAACAAGGTCACTGCCAGCAGCTACTACGTCCGCAGCCTTCCGCAAGGCGCACCGGTCAGGCTGACAGGCTCCACGAAGGCGTTGTTGTGCGATTTGTTCCTCGGAGGCGGCTCGATCCGCAACCATCCCGGCGGTATCAACGTTCTCTACTCGGATGGTTCCGTGGCGTTCGCCGCCGTTCCCGACGGATGGGACATAGACGCCGACGACGCTTGGTATCCGCTCGACCGCGGCGAAAAACTCGCCATGCCCTGACCGCAAATCGGTTTCGGGGCAAGTGGACACGACGGATTCGGTTCTGCTACTATGCGGCGTGGGTTTTCGTGCATGAGAATACTTTACCTCGACTGCTTTGCTGGTATCAGCGGCGATATGTTTATCGGCGCGATGCTGGATTGGGGGTTCCCCTTGGATGTGCTGAAAACCGAGCTGGGAAAACTCGACCTGGCCGGATACTCCGTTTCGTCTCGACGGTTGGTCAAACAGAACCTTGCCGCCACCAAGTTCGACTGCATTGAATCACCTCATCCGGTCAAGGTGAAAACCCACCCGCAGCGAGGCTACGCCGAAATCGTCCGGCTGATCGAATCCAGCCGGATGAGTTCGTTCGTCAAAGAGCGCGCGACCCGCGTGTTCAAGCGAATCGGCGAGGCCGAAGCGAAGATTCATGATGTGCCGCTCGACAACATCCATTTCCACGAAGTCGGCGCGGTGGATTCCATCGTGGATGTTGTCGGCGCGTGTGTCGCTCTGGAATGGCTGAAGCCGGAGCGGGTGATGGCATCACCTCCACCGTTGGGCACCGGCTTTGTGGAGACTGCCCACGGAACATTCCCGGTTCCCGCGCCGGCCACGTTGGAGATTCTGCGGGGCGTTCCCACCCGGCAGACCAACATCGCACAGGAATTGGTGACGCCTACCGGCGCGGCGTTGTTGGCGGAGTTCTGCGACTGCTTCGGGTCGCTGCCGCCCATCACCATCGAGAAGATCGGTTACGGAGCCGGTGCCCGTGAATTGGAGAAGACACCGAATGTTCTGCGGGCGGTGACAGGTGTGACGGCTGATGTGCCCGGTGGGGAAACCGATTTGATCTCCCTTCTGGAATGTAACGTGGACGACATGAATCCGGAACTTTTGGGCGGTTTCATGGAGCAGGTTCTGGAGGCCGGCGCGCTCGAAGTGTTTTTCACGGCGGTTCAGATGAAGAAAAACCGGCCCGGCACGCTGGTGACTGTGTTGTGCGAGCCGGGCGGAGCCGAGAAGTTTGTGGAAATGTTGTTGAAACACACCACGAGCTTCGGCGTCCGCATCACCGAGGCGCGCCGGCGGAAGTTGAAACGCCACACGGTGACGGTACCGACCCGGTACGGAGAAATTGAGTGCAAAATTGGGTCGCTCGGCGATAGCATCATTACCCGGTCGCCCGAATTTGAGTCGTGCAAACGCGCCGCCGCCGCACACGGCGCATCAGTGAAAGACGTGTATGCAGCAGCGGTTCGCGCCGCGGAGGAACTACCATGATTGACAAAGAACTGTTGGACATTCTCGCCTGCCCGAAATGCAAGGCACCGGTGAAAATGCAGTCAGAAAGGATCATCTGCACCAATCCCGAATGCGGATTGCGTTATCCCATCCGCGACGGGATTCCGGTGATGTTGATTGACGAAGCTGAAAAACCCGGTGCGAAATGAGCGAGCCGACGATTTCGATCATCGTCCCGGCATGGAACGAAGAGAAATACGTCGGACGCGCCATCGAGTCGTTGAAAAGGTCCATCGCCGCCTACGAACAGGCGCGCGGCGGCACCGCCGAAATCATCGTGGTGGACAACAACAGCTCCGACCGCACCGGCGAAGTGCCGCGTGAGCACGGCGCCAGCGTGGTTTTTGAACCGGTTAACAACATCGGCAAAGCCCGCAACACCGGGGTAAAGGCGGCGCGAGGAAAGTTCATCGCGTTTTGTGATGCCGACAATCAGGTCACGGAGAACCTCGTCACACTCATCCACGATCATCTGATGGATCCCAAGATATCCGGTGGCGGGACGTGGATCGAGCCGGCCAACAAAACCCTCAAGGTCCGTTTTTTTTACTTTTTGTGGCACATCTATGTCACGTTCAGCCGGGTCGGAGTCGGCATGATGCACTGCCGGAAAGAGGACTTTGAGTCGTTCGGTGGGTTCGACGAGACGATCTACGCCGCCGAGGACGTGCAGCTTGCCTACGACTTGAACAAGATTGGCAGACCGCGCGGCCAAAAGTTCGAGCTGATCCGCAAAGGCTGGATCATCACGTCCACCCGCAAGATCGAGCAGACGCCCCTGCTGACGATGATCGGCAAACTCGTGGGATTTGGCTTCGGACTGCAAAAGAAGATTCGCAGCAAGGAATACTGCGAACATTGGTACGACAAAGCCGCGCGTTAGGTGGTCGATCCGCCTCCCTTGCCGGTGATTTTGTGCGCGACGCGTTTGCCGGCCTGCTTGAGCCGGTCCATCGTCCGCCGCGCCCAGACAAAATCCACGGCCAGCAAACTTAGACCCAAGATGATCACCAACGAACCGGGACCGGGCAACACCAGCAGTGCGATGCCGACGCCAACAAGAACGGCACCGGTCACGATGCGGATCAACCGCTTTCCATTGTGAATGATCCAATCCATCAGTTGCCAAAGCTGCGGCGCAGCGTAAACATCGGGCCGTGACGTTGTCACCATGAAAATCCTCGTCATTGGCGGGCTCTCACTGGAACTGCTGCTGGGGACAGCCGCATGGCTGCTGTGTGCCGTGCCGGCTCGACCCGATGTCGCTGTCTGGATCATACCGGTCTTGTTGCTCGCTTCCGTGCCGGCCGCCCTGGCGTTGTGGAAAGCTCCGCATCTGGATTGGAACCGGGCGCGTTGGTGGATTGTTGGCATCGCCGTGGCGGCCCGCCTTGCGTTCCTGCCGGTTCCGTTGGTGTTGAGCGACGACGCGCACCGTTATCTTTGGGAAGGCCGGGTGCAGCGGGCCGGTTTCAATCCGTTCCGGTACGCTCCCCGCGCCGCCGAGCTGGAACACCTCCGCGACGAGAACTGGAAGCACGTTGCGCACGCAGATGTTCCCAGCGCCTATCCGCCTTTGTTGCTGCTGATGTTTCGCGGCGTTGCCGCGTTTGCGTTAGAGGCAGCCGCCTTCAAGATCGTATTCATGCTGTTCGATCTGGCCACCATGTGGGTGATCGTCGGGTGGCTGCGGGAACGGCGACGGAACCCGGCATGGTCGCTGGCGTGGGCATGGAATCCGTTGGTGATGTTGGAGTTTGCCGGCATGGGCCACGAAATGAGCCTGGCCATCTTTTTCTTTGTTCTGGGAGTTCGCTGGTTGGAACGTGACCGGGCGCCAGCGTACCGGGAAGGATGGGCGAGCGGCGCGGCGATGATGTCTCATGTGATGGCGTGGCCGGTGTGCTTGGCGGCGATTGGCCCGCGCCGAGTGTGGCGGTGGCGGTACTGGCTTGGGGTGTTGATGGTCGCGGGGCCGGCCTGCTGGGTGTTTGCGGATGCCGGCAGGGAGGCGGTGCGCGGACTGGCCAGCTTTGCCGGCGCGTGGCGGTTCAACGGATCCGTGTTTGAGGTGCTGGTGTGGCTGCATCCCGGCGAGGCCCGTCCTTTCTTTGGCGATGTCTGGATGGTGTTTCTGGGGCCAAAACTCATCGCGACCGGCATCCTGGCGGGCATCATCACGTGGAGTTGGACGCGCGGTTACTCGCCGGCCAGGTCTGCCTTGGCGACGATGGCGGGGGTGTTGCTGCTGAGTTCGACGGTGCATCCGTGGTACGTGACGTGGCTGGCAGCATTGACGTGCGTGGAGTTTCGTCCGGCATGGTGGATGTTTAGCGTCACCGTGCTGGTTTCCTACGTGGCCAAGCTGGTGGAGTGGCAAACGGGACTGTGGGAGGATTTCGTTTGGGTGCGCTGGATTGAATACGCGCCGGTATTCGTGCTGTTGGGTTGGCACCTGGCTCGTAAAGCCGCTTGCCGGATTACGAGAGGCTATGACCGGTAACGCAGGAGCGCGCCCATTCGGCCCGCGTCGTGCAACGGCGTGGCGGGGTGAACGTGTTCTACCTGGCAGTTCTTCTGCATCGCCAGCGTCACGGCTTCGTCCACGATGTCAGGACAAGGTTCCACGGGCTTGTCGCACACAGGACAGGGACCGTCTTGGATGGTGGTGAAACGGCAATCACGGCAGACATAGCCGGGCGCTTCGAACCCGTCTTCCACGAGCAACACCTGGGCTTCGCCGCGGTGCAGCGCGTTGAGTGTGGCGGAGATGCCGCTTACGGCAAGATCACCGGCTTCCGCTTTGCGGATGAGTTGCTCGGCCATGCGTTTTTCTTGCTCGGTTTCCACGGCTTCCTCGATCTCCATGGTGTGACGGAGGACTTCGGATGGTGTGACGGCAGCGGGTTCACAATGAAAGTCGGCCACCCACCGCTCTTTCAAGTAAGGGTGGAGGTGGTGTTTGAACTCGCGCAATACATCACGTTGGCCGCCGCAAATCAACGAGTTGAAATGGATGCGTTTGAACAGGTCGAACACCGTGCCGGCAAGCTGGTGCAGGTGTTCGTGCAGGGCGTGCTGGTGACGGCGCTCGATGCGGCGTTCGTCGCGTCCGCCCAATCCGCCTTCCCGTACGCGGCGCGGCAGCTGGCCGGATGATTGGAAGTGTTCCATGATTTGCCCCATATACACTTCGAAGATGCGGGCGTGTTCCCGGTCGAGCACTACCGTGCAGTAGCGGTGATGCCCGGCCATGATGGCGGTGAGCGGACGGACATAGGGCTGGTGATCGGCAATGAGGAGGTTGCGGACCATTCGCGGGAGCCGGTAGGTTTGCCAGAAATTGCCGGACGAACAGGAAAAGATGGCCAGTGCCCGATGCTGGGTGACCGGGATTTCCTGCATGACGAAGTTTTCGATGCGCTCGAAGTCCACGCGCAAGGATTCGCGCTGGGTGTGAGATGCCGCTTTGCCGGCCAAATCCTGATGGGCGGCCTGCAACAGGTCTTTGATGCGGATTTTCATGGCCAACGGCGTCATGTGGGAGCGGTCGAGGTCAAGATAGCAACTAGTGACCAGGGCATCCCCATTTCGGAATTCCAACAACTCGGCGATTTGTTGACGAGTAATCATCGGTCATCACCTCCGGGGAAAATGGCGCAAAAAGAGTTGAACATCTCGAAAAGCTGGATGTTGAGGTTGCACCCATTCACACTCACACCTAGTGGGGTATCGTGCATCAACCCCGATGAAATTATGCTCCCGTTGTCGTGAATGTCCAAATATTTTTTCCGTTCTTGGCGCGACGGGCTTTGGTAGCTTCAGGGCATGAAAACATTCATCACCATCGGTCTCGTCGCCTTGATACAGAGATTACGAGAACATGGACTGGTTGGGTTGGAGTTCGATTCGCGCGCGCGCCGCGTGGCCAAGTTTGTCTTCCCGTCCAGTCGCCCCTATAACCAAGATATTCTTCAGTCATGAACCCTCAGCCTGAAGTTTCTGTCGTGGCGCCCTGCCATAATGAACGCGACAATATTGCGCCCTTTGTGGAGGCGGTTCACCGCGCCATCTTGCCGTTGGGAATCAAGTATGAAATCGTTCTCACCGATGACGGCAGCACCGATGACACCTGGCAAATCATGGAACAGATCAGTCGCTCGGATTCGCGAGTCCGGCCCTTGCGATTCCGCCAGAATGCCGGGCAATCGGCCGCCATGTGGGCCGCCATCCGCGAGGCGCGCGGCAAGATCATCGTCACGCTCGATTCCGACATGCAAAACCCGCCCTCGGAGATTCCCCGTTTCTTGGAAGCGATGAATGCCGCCGACTGCGTCTGCGGCAGCCGCGTGGCAGCGCGCTCCCAGGGTGATTCATTCATCCGCATCCTCTCGTCGCGCATCGCCAATTTCATCCGCAACAAAGTGTCAGGCGAAACGATCAGTGATGCCGGCTGCTGTTTTCGCGCGTTCAAACGCGAGTGCGTAGCCAACATCAAGTTTTTCAAGGGAGCGCACCGGTTCCTGCCCACATTGATCCGCATGGAGGGATACCGGGTCACGGAAATTGCCATCAGCCACAATCCGCGCGCGGCCGGTGAGAGCCACTACGGGGTGTGGAACCGGCTGTTCAAGTCATCCGCCGATCTCCTGGCTGTGCGCTGGATGAAGAAGCGGATGATCCGCTACGAAATCGCCGAACGATTAAACGACTGAGAGGACTCAAGACATGGACACCATCACACTGGCGGTTACTTGGATTGGAAGAGAACACCGGTTTCTGGGGCTTGACTGGAGTTGGCTCGACCTGCTCGGACTTGCCGGGCAACTGATATTTTCGTTTCGATTCATCACGCAATGGATCGCCTCCGAGAAACGCGGCGAGAGTTACATCCCGGTCTCGTTCTGGTACTGGAGCATCGCCGGCAGCATCGTTTTGACCGTGTATTGGTTCTTCAAACGCAGCCCCATTGGCATCATCGCCAACCTTCCCAACTGCCTGATCTATCTTCGCAATCTTCACCTGATTCAGAAACGCAAGCTCGCTCCAACCGCCGCTGTCGCCACACAGACACCCCTTGAGGAGCGTCTGTCAGATGAAACTCTCAAGCCGTAACAGTTCTCTCCTGCTCATTGTGTTGGCGATGCTGGTCTTGTTGCCGGCACTCGGACAAACCCGCTACCTCGCCAGCCGCTAAATGCGTCACGCGGAAATCATCCGTGAAATGGCCGCATCCGGTGATTTCCTGGTCCCGACACTTCTCGGCAAACCCTACCACGACAAGCCGCCGGTCATGCATTCGGTAGCTGCGTGGCTGACGCAGCGTACCGGCTCGGTCAGCCTCTGGACGGTCCGGTTGCCTTCGGTCATTGCCGGCACTCTCGCCCTGCTGGCCACGTTCGCCTTGGAACAGTTGGTCTATGATCGTTTGACGGGGACATTCTCGGCCGTGTGTTTGCTGGCCATGCCGGGATTCGTGAACATGGCCCGCGAAGCCCGACCGGACATGATTCTGTGCATGGCGGTAACATTTTGCTGCCTGACCCTCGCGCTCGGAATGCGCGCACATCGCAAGCCGGTAAGATTGGGCTGGTTTTCCGCGGCCGGTGCGTTTGCCGGACTGGGCGTGCTGACAAAGGGACCGTTTGGCGTCTTGTTCCCGGTATTGTTTGCGATCTTGGCGCCGATTCGGCAAACGGAGTGGCGGCGTCCGCGAGCCGGTTGGGTTGTGTTCGCTGCAATGATGCTGCTTGTGGCGGCGATCTGGGCGGCACCGGTATGGTTGCGAGATCACGGCGAGTATCTGCGCCATGTGATTTTCCAACCGGACATGAATGTAGCCAAGGTGGAACGAGATCCGGTTTACCGGTATTTCTGGGGTGGATTGGTCTTTATGTTGCCGGCCACGTTGTTTCTGCCAATAGCGATTGCCGACATGCGGAAGCATGGTTATTCGCCCATGTTGGCAACGGCAGCCGCCATCTTTGTGGTTCTGCTGTTGGTACCCCAACGGCGCATTCATTACCTTCTGCCGATGTATCCTTTTGTCGCCATCGGCGTATCGTCCGTCATTAACCGCCGGCAGCTTTGGAAACCGGCCGTCAGTTGCGTGGCGGTCTTCATCATCTTGGCCCCCCTGTATTACACCGTGTTTCTGCGATGGCAGGTCCCCGATGAAGACATCGAATTGAAACTGGCCCGCGCCACATTGGCCGTCGCCAGAGACAACGCCACCATTTACTGCGTCAACGCGCCTTGCGAAGCGATCGCGTGGGTTGGGCAACATCACGACCGGATCGTGAGTCTGGAGCACGGGCTTCGCGATGCAGTCGAAAGACTGAAGAAGGCTGAATCTGGGTCGTATCTGAGCGTGGATTGCAGGACATTCGAGGTGATAAAGGCCCAGTTACCGGGAATGGAGTGGGAAGAACTGGATCACGGCGTGACCGTCACTGCCAATCAGCTATTCCGATTCCATCATCGTTCGGTGGACTGATCGCCGGCTTCCTGCGATGGTTTGACGGGCGGTTTGAGCAAGCAGCGGACGATAGCCATAGCAGCGCGCCAAATAGAGTTTGTGCGATCCCTCACCAACTGACTGCACTTCCGTAGAAACCGGCGGATCGAAATGTTGAAAGTGAGTTGTCAAGGTCGCAAAGGCTGCTCGATTTGTTCTGATCAGCACGGCAATAGCGGGCTTGCCTTCAAAGCTCTGCAAATCTGTCCAGTACCGGAAACCCAAGCCCTGATAGCCCAATGCGTAGGTATTGATCTGCTCTTCTGGTTCCCTCGTGTAGAAACTCAGGAGAGCGGAGATGTTGTATTTGTCCATCCCCAGAATAAAGGGTTCCTGCCCGGTTTCCCTGAGAAGATCGTGCTCGGCTGATTCCACCTTCTCAGCAAACTCTCTCCAACCACCCACCCCGCCATAGTGGAGTATATGTGGCCATCCAAATACCGCGGAAGTGGCTGCCAACAAAACCACCACTATCACAGTACCCATCGTGAATACACTCGCCCAACGCCGCCAGCGATGTCCGGTTGAAGTCGCCGAGGCGGCGAGCATCGCGCCGACCACCGGGAGCAATGACAAGAATGCCGGTGCCGTCCAGTTGACGTTCACCTCTCGCTTGAAACTCGTGTACACAAACACCATGAACAAAGGCGCGCTGAAACAAGCGGCAAAACTCCACCCATCGCCGGTGCGTTTCCACAAACTCCGCACTCCTTGCGCCGCCGCGCATCCGAGCAGCACAAACACGACCGGGGTGAGGATGGCCAGTTGAGTCAGCCAAAACTTGGCCACATCCTCTGGCGCGTCGTCTTGAATCTCCGCCGTGCGCGACGTCTGGAAAATAAATGAAGCCCAGCTATTCTGAGAGTTCCAAACCAGAACGGGACTGAATACCAAGAATGCCACTACTACCGCCACCCACGGCTGGGGACGCCGCAACCAGTGCCGGTACGCTGGCGACATCAGAAGAAAAATCAGTAGCGATACACCCAGCAAAATGGCGGTGTATTTCGACAACATTGCCCCGCCGAAAGTCACTCCCGCCATGCTCCACCAGAACCATGCTCGTCTGTTGTTGCTGTGTTGCCCGCCCAGCAAGACGCGGTTTCTTCCCAGAGGATCAATCGCCTTTGTGACCGCGTACATGGTGGCCAGCCAAAAGAAGATGAGCGGTCCATCTGGAAACGCCAGCAAACCGGTGCCGATGTAGAGAGGAATGACTGCAAACAAGACCGCCGCCCAGGCTCCTGCCCTGCGCCCAAACCAGATTCGACCCAAACCATAAACAAGTGCTGTTGACATCAACGACAGCAGGTTGAAACCCAATCGTGTCCCGAACTCCGTGTCGCCAAGGCAGAAAGTCCCCAGACCAATGACCCATGCAACCATGGGAGGATGGTCAAAATAGCTGAGTGCCGGATGCTTCCAATACGTCCAGTAGTAAGCCTCCTCTGGCAACAGTTCCATTCGCTGTGCCCACCAAAAGCGCAGAATCGCCATAACAGCGATCAACGCCAACACGAACCAGCCCAGCCTTCGCCCGTAAGTCATGGTGCTTCGACTCAACTGATGGTTTGGCTGCTCAATCTTCCCGTGCGCCAGCGTGTTGGCTCATTGGGCAGACCGATTGTATTTCGCGTAGGGATACCAGTAGGACTTGATCTCGGCCCGATAGTCGAGGTGCACGTGCTTGGTCTCTCGAAACTCATCGAGTCCCTCTTCGCCCAGTTCCCGTCCGTGGCCGGTCTGGCGCATGCCGCCGAAGGGCGCGGCTTCGTTGTCCGTGAGCGGATCATTGATCCAGAAAGTGCCGGCGGTGATGCGTTCCATCGCTTTCATCGCCCATTCCATGTTGTTCGTGTAAATGTTCGCGCCCAATCCGAATTGACTGTCATTGGCCAGTTCGATCGCGTGGTCAATGTCGCGCACGCGCATGATCGGCAAGATCGGGCCGAATGTTTCCGTGCGCACCAATCGCATGTCCTGTCGAACACCCGCCACAACGGTTGGCTCGTAAAAGAAGCCCTTCTTGTGATGAGGCGAGGGGCGACCGCCGCAGAGAATCTTCGCGCCGTCTTCGACCGCTTCACAGACGCGGGCGTGGACGTCCTCGAGTTGCCGCCGATTGATCATCGGCCCAATGTCGGTGTCCGGTTTGAGGCCGTCGCCCAGTTTGAGCGACCGCGTGAACCGCACGACGCGGCGGGTAAATTCATCGGCCACATCTTCGAACACGTAGAACCGTTTGGCGCCGGTGCAAACCTGACCAGAATTGAGGTAGGCCGCCCAGCAAGCCGCCCGGCTTACGATGTTCATGTCGGCATCGCTGCAGACAATGAACGGATCGTTGCCACCGAGTTCGGCGTGAAACTTTTTCACCTGCGCGGCGCAGAGCTGTCCGACTCGCTTGCCGGTCTCGGTGGAGCCGGTGAGCGCGACCAAGTCGGTGCCGGGGTGGATGATCAGGGCTTCGCCCAGTTCCTCGCCGCGACCCGTGAGTATGTTGACCGTGCCGGCAGGCAGGCGGGCGAACACATCCGCCAACGCCAGCGTGGACAGCGGCGTTTCGTTACTGGGTTTGATGATGACGGTGTTACCGGCCATCAATGCGGGCGCGACTTTCCATGCCATCAGCAGCAGCGGATAGTTCCACGGAATGATGGCGACGACCACGCCGTAGGGTTCCTTGATGGTGAAATTGACCTGATGATGGAAACCAGGCGGGATGGAGTTGCCGCGCGAGTTGCGCCCGACCTCGGCGTAATAATCGAAGCAAGCAGCCACCCATTCCACTTCATCGCGGTTCTCGCAAAACGGTTTGCCGCCCTCTTGGGCCATCAACGTCGCCAGTTGTTTGTGGCGGGCGCGGAGATCGGCGGCCATTCTGTGCAGGATACCGGCCTTCTCAACGGCTGGCCTCCAGCGCCATTTCTCGAAGGCACGACGAGCAGCGCGAACCGCAAGATCAACGTCACCGGCTGTGCCGCGCGATACATGGTCAATCACGCGTTCAGTGGCAGGATTGACAACCGGTATGGGATCGCGTTTCCCGTCCGTCCACTTACCGTCAATCCACAGCCGTTTCATGGTCAATCATCGTCCTGCGTGGTGGCGATTCGGGAGTCCTTGGCTTTCTCGCGTTCCCGGGCTTTTTCGCGGGATTCTTTGGCCAGTTGCTTCTTGATCTCGTTGAGGGTGTCATTGAGTTTCTGCAGCATCTCATCGAGCAATTCTTTGGAAATGTTCAGCGCCGGCTCGATGCGGACGGTGCGGGCGCTGAGGAGGGTGCCGGCCACCAGGACGCCGCGTTTGAACAGACCGGCTGCGACCCGGTAGCCGATGAACCGGTCGGCAAATTCCATTCCGAGCAGCAGGCCCTTGCCGCGAACGTATTTGATGATTTCGGGGTACTGATATTGAAGCTTGATGAGCTGTTCGAGAACGTAGGCACCTTTGTCTTCGGCTTGTTGCGCGAGGTCCTCCTCGATCATGACGTTGATGGCGGCAATGCCGGCCGCGCACGCCAGTGGGTTGCCTCCAAACGTCGAGCTGTGCAGGAACGGATTGTCTTCGAGAACCTTCCAGATTTTCGGCGTGCTCATGAAACAACTCAAGGGCATGACGCCGCCACCCAAGGCTTTGCCGAGGCAGAGGATGTCGGGGACTACGTTCCAATGTTCGCAAGCGAATGTCCGCCCCGTGCGTCCCATGCCGGTTTGCACTTCGTCGAGAATCAGCAGGACTTTGTATTCGTCGCAAAGCGCGCGCAC
>CAZEQV010000025.1:18828-19741 GCA_964514435.1 uncultured Verrucomicrobiota bacterium | reverse complement strand
ACAAAACCGGTCCCCGATGAACTCAAGGACAAGATTCCCAAAGCCGCGCCCAAACCGCCGCCCGAACCCACGAACTTCAAGTGCGAAAAGTGCGGTGCGCCGATGTTGAAACGGCAGGGACGCTTTGGCCCGTTTCTCGGGTGTTCCGCCTATCCCCAGTGCAAGAACATCCAGAAAATCGAACCCCAGCCGGCGTAAGCGACGCGCTCACCGACGCCTTCTATCGTTCGCTGCAAACCGAGCGCAACGCCTCCGAGTTGACACTGCGCAACTACAGCGCCGACATCCGCGCATTTCAGTCCTGGTTCGAAGAAAAGTTCAACACCTGGCCGGGCTGGACGCACGTGCAGACCATTCATCTCCGCAGCTATCTGGCGCACTTGACCGAGCGCGGGCTGTCGCGTCCGACGATCCATCTGAAAATGTCGGCCCTCCGCAGTTTCTACAAATGGCTGCTGAAAACCGGACAAGCGCGCAACAATCCCACCGACGGCTTGATCCTGCCGAAAATGCCGCGCAAACTCCCGAAGTTCCTCACCCCGCCCCAAGTCGAAGCTCTGTTGGACGCGCCGCTGGCCGACAAGGACCCCGACCATCAGTTCTGCGTGCTGCGCGACAAAGCGATGCTCGAAGTTCTTTACAGCGCCGGTCTCCGCATCCACGAACTGGTCGGCCTCAACGACGATGATGTGGACCTCATTTCCGAAGTTGTCCGTGTTCGCGGCAAAGGAAAGAAGGAACGTCTTGCGCCCTTGGGCGTACCCGCCTGCGAAGCACTACAGAAGTACCGACAACGTCGCGGCACCGGCACCGGACGCGGCCCGGTATTTGTGAATGACCGCGATGGTCGCCGCATCACCGCCCGTAGCGTCCAGCGATTGTTGAAGAAATATCTGATCGTGGCCGGACTCGA
>CAZEQV010000025.1:17029-18818 GCA_964514435.1 uncultured Verrucomicrobiota bacterium | reverse complement strand
TGGCCGCGGCGGGGTTGGATCCTGCCCTGACCCCGCACAAACTGCGACACAGTTTTGCTACGCACATGCTGGATGCCGGCGCCGATCTGCGAGCCGTCCAAGAATTATTGGGGCACTCGGACCTCTCCACCACACAGATCTATACCCACGTCACCGCCGAACGCCTGAAGAGAGTGTACGACAAAGCCCACCCCCGCGCCTGACGTTACCGGCTTCGACTGACTTCCCATACCGGTAATTTTTGTGGCATCATTCGTTCGTGAAGATTTACCCGCACACCGGCCAAAAAGAACAAGCGATTACGCCCGAGTTCTGGGCGGCCCGGTATGTCGCCAAGGACACCGATTGGGATCGTGGCGCCCCTTCTCCCGGTCTCGTTGACTATTTGGCCACTCGCCCGGTTCCGCCCGGCAAGGTGCTCGTGCCGGGCTGCGGACGAGGTCACGATGTCCGCTTTCTGGCTCGCAACGGGTTTCACGTTACCGGACTCGACGTCGCGCCCATCGCCGTCCACGACGCCCGGCAACTGGCCGCCGCTGAATCACTGCCCCACGCGCGTTTTGAGCAGCAGGACTTCTTCAACCTGACGGATCCGTTGCGCGGACCGTACGACGGGATGTTCGAGCACACGTTCTTCTGCGCCATTGATCCTGACCTTCGCGACCGGTACGTCGCCGTGGCCGCTGCTGTTATCCGTCCGGGAGGCTGGCTGCTCGGTGTGTTCTACAACATACAGCCCGAGAGCGGTCCGCCCTTCGGCACAACCCGCGACGAACTCATCGAACGCTTTTCCCCATCGTTCGATTTACAATATGAAACCGTGCCCCGCTCCTACGAAGGACGCACCGGCAAGGAACTTCTCATGCACTGGCAACGAAAGGAATCCTGACATGTCTCGCATGAAACTCGACTTACCGGCTTCGATGCCGTTCGTAACCGAGATCCCGGTTCGCATCACCGACATCAATTACGGCGGTCACCTCGGCAACGATTCCCTGCTGGCACTGCTGCACGAAGCCCGGGTGCGATTCCTCGCCAGTCACGGCTGGACGGAAATCAACATCGAAGGCGCCGCCATCATCATGGTGGACGCCGTCATCGCCTACAAAGGCGAAGTGTTCTATGGCGACACGCTGCGCGTGGAGATCGGCGTCGGCGATGTGGGACGCGGCAGTTGCGACATCTACTACCGCGTGACGAAGACCAACACAGGCGCTCCGGTCGCCGACGCCAAGACGGGTATCAGTTTCTTCAACTATCAAACCCGGAAAATCATGCGCACCCCGCCCGGGTTCGCCCAAAAACTCGGCACACCAACATGACGGCTCCTCCCAACATCCTCATCCTCATCAGCGATCAACTTGCCCAACGCGCGATCGGCGCATACGGCAACGGATCCGGATCCACGCCCACGATTGACGCGCTGGCTGCCAAAGGCGTGCGTTTCGAGAACGCCTATTCGAACTGTCCATTGTGTACTCCCTCACGCGCGTCCTTTTGGTCCGGCAAACTTCCGCACCAGACCGGCATTCTCTCCAATGGACGCCAATGCCCCAACCCGCCCTTCCCCGCCCACATTCCGACACTGGGCGAATTGTTCGCCGCGGCCGGCTACCAGACCGTTCACTTCGGCAAGACCGGAGACGCGGGCGCGTTGCGAGGCTTTCAACATATCAAGCCGGTCAGCTCCAAGATACCGGATCATCCTGCGTTTCCGCTCAACGACGACACGTTCAAGGATGTCAGCACCACCAGCCAATGCGCGGACTGGTTGCGTCAGCCTGCCGGC
>CAZEQV010000025.1:0-17019 GCA_964514435.1 uncultured Verrucomicrobiota bacterium | reverse complement strand
GTTTCTCTGCGTTGCGGATTTGAACAATCCGCACAACATCTGCGGCTGGGTCGGGGCCAACGAAGGCGTCGAGGAACGGTTGCCCGTACCGGAGCCGCAACCGGAACTGCTGGGCAACTTTGAGGTTGAGGATTTCAGCCGGCTTCCCCGGTCGGTTCAATACATCTGCTGCGCCCATCGCCGCCTGATGCAGGCTGCACATTGGACTGCGCGCAAGTACCGGCAATATCTGGCCGCCTACTACCACTACGTGCGGTTGATGGACGGTCACGTGGCGCAGATTCTCAGCGCGCTCCATTCAACCGCAGCCGGACGCCACACGCTGATCGTCTTTCTCAGCGACCACGGCGACGCGATGGGGGCCCACCGGATGATCACCAAACACACCAGTTTTCAGGAGGAATGTGCGCGCGTCCCCTTCATCTTTGCCGGGCACGGAGTCACCGCGCGCGGCACCGTACCGGGTTCGCCACTCGTGTCGCTCGTGGACCTGCTTCCCACCTTGTGTGACGTGGCCGGTATTGAAGCACCGAGCGACCTGCCCGGAATCAGTCTTGCGCCATCTCTGCGAGGCCAGCCCTTACCGGAACCCCATCCGTATGTCGTCAGTGAATGGCACACGGAATGGGGGTTCACCATCGAACCCGGTCGGATGCTGCGCACACCGCGTTTCAAGTACACCCGGTATTTGGAGGACAACGGCGAGGAACTCTACGACCTGACCGCCGATCCGGGTGAACGACGCAATCTCTCACAGGATGCTGGACACCAACAGGAACTTGAACGTCACCGGGCTTTGCTGGAGCAACATCTCCAAGAAAGTGAAGATCCGTTCCTGTCGCTGCATCCGAAAGTTGACGCCCGCTGGCGTGCTCATCCAGTAGGCTACCCGCACCATGCCGGTCCATGCGCCCCGATGGCGGATCCCGACGCCAAAGAATGATGTCACAACGTGCAGATTGGCTCGCAAGGTGAATCCCCGTTGGGATCGTTGACCTTCGCCCCTTTGACCAGGGGGATAGCACCGTTGAGAAGCGGATCATCTGTGCGCCTCATCCAATCGTCCAATACACCGCGCATCGTCGCACGCACGCCGGCCATACTGGGTTCGTGTATGATGTTGTGTCGTTCGCACGGGTCGAACAGGCAATCGTATAGTTCTTCCTCCGGCAGTTCGCGGTCGCGCCAGCCATGCTTGACCCAGACACTCTTGCTCGGACTGTCGTCCACGTTTGGCAAGACGGGTCGGCGGCGGTCGCCATAGCGGCGTATGTAGTTGTAGCGTTTGGAGCGAACAGAGCGCATCGATTCACAGGCCGCGTGATAGGTGACCTCGGCAAAAATGTGATCGTTGATCTCTTCTGTTTCACCGCGCAGAAGCGGCATCAAGGAACGCCCCTGCAACCAAGCCGGTTTTTCGATTCCCAGCAATTCGCAGATGGTCGGAAGAATATCCACTTGCGATACGAGGGCGTCCGACACTTTGCCGCCGCAGAAGCCGCCCGGACCGCGCATGATCAGCAGCACACCGGTGCCGTGGACGGTGAGGTTGCATTTCATGGACGGAAACGCGATGCCGTGGTCGGTCGTGCAGATAACGATCGTATTACCGGTCAAGCCTTGCGCGTCGAGTTCTTCAAGCACCTGTCCGGCCTTCCAGTCGAGCGTGCGCGCGTCGTCCATGAAAGCAGCCATGTCGCGCCGAGTCTCCGCCGTGTCCGGCAACGGAGCCGGGACATTGACGAAGCGCGGGTCGGTCTTGGATTCGCCCGGTGGCTGGGGATGGAAATGATCGGCGACGCGGTGCGTTTCGCCAAACCCGACGTCGAGGAAGAATGGCTGCGGAGGCCGACTGCGGAGAAACTCAATGGCGGAGGTGTGGGGATTGGAGCCTTGTTTGTCGAGGGGAGCCGGCAGGATTTGATCGTAGCCGATGATCTCGGGTTTACTGGCGACGTGTTGAATTCCGGTCAGAACGCTGAAGTAACCGGCTTGCCGCAACGTGTGAACCATGTGCTGGCGGTAATCGTTCATTGGGAATCCCCGATGAGCCAAGCCGAGGATACCGGCACTGTGCGGGGATTGGCCGGTCAGCAACGCAGCCCGGCTGGGCGAACAAGTTGGGGCAGCACAGTGGGCGTGTCGGAAAGTGATGCCCTCGTTGGCGAGGCGTTGGTAGTGGGGCATGGGGATGGGATGCCCATATGGTTGAACGTACCGCCCCGTGTCGTGCGAATGCAGATAAAGAATGTGGTGGGACGGCTGACACTCATCAAGTTGTGCCGGCGCGGACTTTCTTGGGAGCGTACACGTGTGTCGCGTGACCAAAGAATGCTTCCGCCGCTTCCATCAAGGTTTCGGACAGTGTGGGATGCGGATGGACGCAGCGGGCGAGGTCCTCGACTGTCGCCGCCATTTCCACGGCGACGACGCCTTCGGCGATCAACTCACCGGCGCCGTGTCCGACGATGCCGATGCCCAGCAACCGATTGGTGCCGGGTTCCACCACGAGTTTGGTAAGGCCGTCGGTGCGATCAAAGCTGAGAGCGCGCCCGGACGCGGCCCACGGGAACTTGGCGATTTGAACCGGTATGTTCTTGGCCTTCGCCTCGGCTTCCGTCAATCCGCACCAAGCCACCTCCGGATCGGTGAACACCACCGCCGGTATAATGACGTTCTGGAACGCGGCGTGTTGGCCGAGAATGTTCTCCACGGCAATGCGCGCTTCGCGGGACGCTTTGTGGGCCAACATCACGCCCCCGGCGGCGTCGCCGATGGCATAGATGCCGGGCACGTTGGTCTGTTGCTTGGGGTTGACCTTGATGAATCCTTTGTCATCCCGCTCAATCTGGGTGTTCTCCAAGCCCAAATCTTCGCAGTTGGGAACTCGGCCGACGGAAACCAAAACGCGGTCGTAGAGTTCCTCCTTCTGCTGGCCGTTCGTCTCGCTGATGACTTTGATTTGCTTGCCGACGGTGGACATCTTGAGAACTTTGGAGCTGAGACGGATTTCTTGGAATGCTTTCTCGGCATACTTCGCCACCGGCCGCACCAGGTCCGGGTCGGCTCCAACCAGGATGGTGGGTAGGGCTTCGATCACCGTGACTTTGCTTCCCAAGCCGGCATACACAGTGCCGAGTTCCATGCCAATGTACCCGCCTCCGATCACCAACAACGTCTCCGGCACCTCTGGCACGTTCAACGCCTCGCGCGATGTCATCACCCGCGGATTGCCGAGGTCGAATGCTTTGGGCATCGCGGATTTGGAGCCAACGGCGATGATCGCGTGGTTAAAATTGATGAACTTCTGTCCCTCGGCGGTTTCCACGCGAAGTGTCTTGTCATCCTCGAAGTAACCGCGTCCGCCCATGATGCTGACGTTGCGCGCCTTGGCCAGCGTGCGGATTCCGCCGCTGAGCTTTTCGAGCACTGAATCCTTCCACGCCCGCAGTTTCTCCAGATCAATCGTGGGCGCGGCGAACTGTATGCCGCGATGCGCCGACTCGCGCGCCTCGGTGATCATCTTGGTCGCGTGCAGCAGCGCTTTGGAGGGAATGCAGCCGCGATTGAGGCAGACGCCGCCGAGACGTTTGTCTTGCTCGACGAGAATGACCTGCCGTCCCTGGTCGGCCGCATAAAATCCCGCCGCATAACCGCCCGGCCCCGCGCCCACCACCACAATGTCTGCCTTGATCAGATCCATGATGAATTGCGCTCCTAAATCTTGACCTGTGATTCCTCGAAGTTTTCCAGCGCCGCACAAATCTCGCGGATGAACCGCACACCGTCCGCGCCGTCAATCACACGGTGGTCGTAAGACAACGCCAACGGCAACATCAGGCGCGCCTCGATCTTGTCCTTGATGACCATCGCCCTTGAAACCCCGCGGCCCACGCCCAAGATCGCCACTTCCGGCTTGTTCACGATCGGCGTGAAATATGACCCGCCTATCCCGCCCAGATTTGAAATGGTGAAACTGCCGCCTTTCAAATCGTCGGCGTTCACTTTCCGCGCCCGCGTCTTTTCCGCCAACGTTTCCAGTTCGACCGAAATGTCCAAGAGGCTCTTCTTGTCTGCGTCGCGCAGCACCGGCACGATCAAGCCCGATTCGGTGTCCACCGCGATGCCAATGTGAAAATACTCTTTCAACACCAGTTCGTTGGCCGATTCATCGAGGCTGACATTGAATTGCGGGTATTTCTTCAGCGCCGCCACGACGGCTTTGATCGTGAACGAAGTGACTGTCAACTTCGTCCCCTTTTTCTCATAGGCGGGCGCATACTTTTTGCGCAACGCCATCAACCCGGTAATGTCCGCTTCGTCGAACTGCGTGACATGCGGAATGCTGTTCCAGTTCTCCGACATCCGCCGCGCAATAGTTTGGCGCAAAGTCGAAAGCGGTTTGCGGCTAATCTCGCCCCACTTGGAAAAATCAATCCGCTCGGGCGCGACTTTGGGCGTGGTGGTCGCCGCCCCACCGGACACGTTGCCGGGCTGAAACGCCACCGCCTGCAGCCAGAGTATGTAGGCTTTCACATCGGCCATCGTGATCCGGCCGCCCGACTCGCTTCCGCGCACCCGTCCCAAATCAATCCCCAACTGATCGGCCAGGTGACGGATGGAAGGCGATGCCGGCGGCGGGAACCCGGATGCTGACTGGTATTGATAAGTGGCCGGCGCAGCAACGGGAGCCGCAACGGGCGCGGGGGCCGGTACGGACGCCACAGCAGCCGTCGCTAGAGGAGCCGGTTGCCCAGCCGGTCCGCTTGTGCTGTCGCCTGTCAGCGACAAAATCAACTGCCCCGCCGACAGCTTGTCGCCGACTTTGACGTTGATCTTGGCGACCACGCCCGAATCCGAGGAGGGGATGGAACCAACTGCTTTCTCCGTCTCCAACTCGATGACCGGTTGATCTTTCTCCACACGGTCGCCCTCTTTGACGAGGATATTGACGACGGTGCCGGAATCGGCGCCTTCACCCAGCCGTGGCAATCTAACATCCATGAAATGTCTCCTTGATCCGCATACGATTATTCCCGAAAGGTCGCGCATTGTAACAACAACCAACGCCCGTCACGCAACACCTTTTCCGAACGCCAGCATGGAACGCTTGCCGGCCAAGCCACTCAACTGTTAAGACTCTCCCGCTATGGGAGCTCAATGGAAACAAAAAGGCCGCGAAATCAACGCCCTGAAACGCGGACAGTTGTTCGGCAAACTCGTCAAAGAAATCCAAGTGGCCGCCAAGAGCGGCGGCGCGGATCCCGACCTCAACGCCCGCCTGTTTGTCGCCATCGAGGCCGCCAAGAAACAGTCCGTCCCCCGCGACACCATTGAGCGAGCCGTCAAAAAAGGAGCAGGCCTCACCGGCGAAGCCGTCAACTACGAACTGGTGACCTATGAAGGTCTTGCGCCCGCCAAGGTGCCGGTCATCGTCGAGTGTCTCACCGACAACCGCGCTCGCACCGCGCCCGAAATACGCGTGCTGTTCAAAGAGGGCACCTTTGGCAATCCCGGCAGCGTGGCGTGGATGTTTGATCATCTGGGCGTCGTCGAGGCGCATCACCCCGATTCCGCCAAAGACATCGAAGAAGCGGCCATCGAAGCCGGCGCCCAAAATGTCGAGACGGCGGAAATTGAGGACATGCCCGCCGGTCACATCGGCGCGAGGTTCATCTGTGACCGCGCAGACTTGGATTCAGTGAGCAAAGCGTTGAAGGCAGCCGGCTGGATTGTGACCGCGTCCGAGATGAGTTACATCGCCAAGAACACCGTGGAAGTTTCGGCTGCTGACCGCGAAACCGTAATCGCCTTCCTCAACGCCTTGGACGAACACGACGACGTGCATCGCGTGTACACCGCGATGAAGTGATGGCGCAACGGGACCGCCAACGGTCTTCAATACCACCCAATCCCGGCCTCGTTTAGATTGATGTGGACTTGTTTCGTCTCCAGAAACTCTTCCATGCCGTGGAGACTCATCTCCCGACCTTGTCCGCTCTGCTTGTAGCCGCCCCACGGACTTTCCACATAACATGGCTGCATCGTGTTGACCCACACGATGCCGGCCCGCAGATGCTTCACCACTCGCAGACACTTGAAAATGTCCCGGCTCCACACGGCACCGGCCAACCCATAAGGCGTGTCGTTGGCGATCCGCACCGCTTCCGCTTCGTCCTTGAACGGAATGCACGCCACAACCGGCCCGAAAATCTCCTCGCGCGCGATCCGCGTTCTGTTGTCCGTCTCGAAAATGGTCGGTTGAACGTACCAGCCCTTCCCCTTCACCCGGTCGCCTCCCATGATCAGCTTTGCCTCGCCCTTGCCGGTCTCAATGTAGCTCATCACCTTGTCCCGATGCTCCTCGCTCACCAACGGCCCCATCTTGGTTTCCCGCTTCATCGGATCGCCCAACTTGATTCGTTTCGTCTTTTCCTTCATCCGTTCGATGAACTTTCTCCAAATATCTTTCTGCACCAACACCCGCGAACCGGCGCTGCACACCTCGCCCTGATTGATGAACACGCCGAACAACGCCCCATCCGTCGCCGCTTCCAAATCCGCGTCGGCAAAGAAAATGTTCGGCGATTTTCCACCGAGTTCGAGGCTCACCTTCTTCAAGTGCGAACTGCCGATGCTTCGCAAGATGGCCTTGCCAGTATCCGTCCCGCCCGTGAACGCCACCTTGTCCACCCCCTCCGATTCCACAATGGCCCTGCCGGCCACAGGACCATCCCCCGTCACCACGTTGAGTACACCGGCCGGCAGTTCCGGTATCTCGCGCTGCGCCAGCCGGCAAAACTCCAGCATCGTCAACGGTGTCTGCTCCGCCGGTTTGACTACCACTGTGCATCCCGCCGCCAACGCCGGACCGAGCTTCCACGCCGCCAGCATCAGCGGATAGTTCCACGGAATGATCAACCCGCACACCCCGACCGGCTCCTTCAACGTAAAGTTCAACGCGTTATCCGGCACGCTCAGCGTCTCTCCGTGCACCTTGTTGGCCAGCCCGCCGTAATACTCGAAACAGGTGGCGGTATCGTTCATGTCGAATTCGCTTTCGACGATCGGCTTGCCCGTGTTCAACGTCTCCAACGCGGCCAATCGTCCGGCATGTTTGCGAACCAGCGCCGCCATCTTCATCAATATCCGGCCGCGAATCTGCGCCTTCGATGAATCGCCCCAGTCCGAATGATCAAACACCTCCCTCGCGGCGGCCACAGCCCTTGCCACGTCGTCCCGTCCGGCTTCCGGTACTGTCGCGATTTGTTGGCCCGTGGCGGGATTGATCACCGGTCGGGTTTGGTCGGCGCCGACCCATTCATTGGCGATAAACATCCGGTAGTTTTTCATGAGTACCTCCGCCCACAATCTTGCCCAAGAACAACCGCGCGTCCAGCCATCCGCGCGCTTGCGCCAGCCCTGCCGGGCGGAGTAGATTCCGCCCCCAATGAACCGCTTGCACACTAACCTCCACACGGGTCATCGGGTCTGATGCGCCTCCTCTACACCATTTTCTACGCGCTCGGTTTTGTGCTGTTGATCCCCGGTTTCCTCTACAAAATGTGGAAACGCGGCAAGTACCGCGAAAACTTCCTCCAACGCTTTGGCCGCTACACTCCTGAACTCCGCGCCCGTCTCGCCGACAAGACCCGGCCCCGTTGCTGGATCCAAGCCGTTAGCGTGGGCGAAGTGAATCTTGCCCTGCTGTTCATCCGCGTTCTGCAAACACAATTCCCCCACCACCAACTGATCCTCACCACCACCACCTCCACCGGCTACGCCCTCGCCAAAGAAAGACTGCCGGCCGGCGTCGAGCTGCTCTATTTCCCCCAAGACTTCCGCTCCATTATTTCCCGCGCGTTTCGTCTCATCCAACCGGATCTTTGCATCCTCATGGAATCGGAAATCTGGCCCCATTTCATCTGGCAGGCGCGCGACCGGCAAGTTCCCCTGTTCCTCGTCAATGCCCGCATGTCCCCCCGCTCCGCACGACGATACCGGAGATTCGGATGGTTCTTCCGTGACGTGTTTTCCTGTTTTACCGCCATTGCCGTGCAGAGCCGGGAAGATGCCAGCCACTACGTGGCCGGCGGCGCGCCGTCGGACCGTGTTCACCTGACCGGCAACCTCAAATACGATGCCTCGCTGGCCGGCACGGCCGGTCCGTCATTCGACCCGGTACGCTTGCTCGCCGACCTCGGCGTTGATTCAACCCGACCGGTCCTCGTGGCCGGCAGCACTCACGACGGAGAAGAGCAAATCCTGTTCGACACGTTGCTCGCGCTGCGCGCCCGCCATCCCGGCCTGTTTCTTGTCTTGGTGCCGCGACACTTCGAACGCACACCGGAAATCCTCGAACTCGCCAAACGCAAGAACATCCGCGTTGCCCTCCGCAAAGGCGATCCGCCGTCGTTGCCGGTTGACTGCCTCATCGTCAATACCACGGGGGAACTTCGCCGATTCTACGACTGCGCCACCGTCATCTTCGTCGGAAAGAGTTTGGCGGGCATCGGCGGACAAAACATCGTCGAAGCCGCGGCCAGCGGTCGCCCGGTCGTGTTTGGCCCGAACATGCAGAACTTCCACGCCATCGCCGCGCAGTTTGTCGCCGAGGGTGCCGGCATCCAAGTGGCCGACCCGGCAGGGCTTCGCGACGCGGTGGATCAGATGCTTTCTGATCCCGCCCGGTGCGGGCAAATTGCCGCCGCCGCCCAACGCGTCATCACCGCCAACCTCGGCGCCACACAGCGCACGGTGGATTTGATCGCGGCCTCCATTGGGAAATCAGCCACGGGGACGGGCGCTCAACGTGACCGGTGACGGCTACTTCGTCCGCACGATCACGAAGCGGCTCGCGCCCTGACGTTTCACCAGCATCAACACCGCGCCCTTCTCACCGGACTTGGCGACCGCTTCCCGGTACGATTTCACATCGTCCACTTTCTGGCGGTTCACTTCGACAATGAGATCACCGGCCTGCAAGCCGCTTCCTGCGGCTGGACCAGATTCATCCACCGATGTGACCACCACGCCTTTTTCTCCCTCGTAACCGAGTTCCTTGGCGTTGGCTGTTGACAGTGTTTCCACGGTGATTCCCAAGTCCGTGTCTTTGGCGGATGGACCGTCGTCACGCCCGCGACTGGCCGTTTCGCTGCCGGGCATGGCGCCAACTTCCACTTTCACCGTCCGCTCTTTGCCGTCGCGCTGCAGCACCACATCCACTTTCGTGCCGGGCACAGTACCGGCCGCCATGTTGCGAAGGTTTTGCGTATCCTCGACCGTCTTGCCGTTGAACTTCAAAATCACATCGCCCACACGAATCCCGGCCTTGTCAGCCGGCGACCCATCGTTGACTTGCGCCACCAATGCCCCGCGCTGATGGGAAAGCTGGAACTGCTTGGCCAGCTCGTCGTCCAAGTCTTGAATCACGATGCCCAAGAAACCTCGCGTGACCTTTCCGTCTCGCAACAGGTCCGCCATGATGCCCTTGGCCATGTTGATGGGAATGGCAAATCCAACGCCAGCCGATTGACCAATCGGGGTCGCAATCGCCGTGTTGATGCCGATGACCTTGCCGTCGAGATTTACCAGCGGACCGCCTGAGTTACCGGGGTTGATTGCGGCATCCGTCTGCAGAAAATCCTCGTAACCGCCGTCAATGATGCCCACGTTGCCGCGTCCTTTGGCGCTGATGATACCGGTCGTCACCGTCTGCTCGTAGCCAAATGGCGCGCCGAACGCCAACACCCATTCCCCGACCCGCAACGCATCGGAATCGCCCAACGCCGCCACCGGTAAGTCCTTCGGCGCGTCCCTGAGTTTCAGAATCGCCAGATCGGTCTTGGGATCAGAACCCACCACCGTCGCTTTGAACTGACGTTTGTCAGCCAGTGTCACCGAAATTTCATCCACGTCATCCACCACATGATGATTCGTCAACACATGGCCTTCCTTGTCTATCAAGATGCCGGACCCGACGCCGCGCTGGGGCACGCGGTATTCGCGCTGACGCGGCTCGCGTTGCGGCGGCAACTGAAATGGAAGGTTGTCGCCAAAGAACCTCCGCAATGTGTCCTCATCGAACGGCAGAAACTCACGCTGCCGGAACCTCATGATCTTCTCCGAATGAATGCTGACCACCGAGGGTTTCACCCGCTCGGCAATGTCCGCGTACGCCTCGCTCATCTGCTTCAACGTCGCCACGGCCCCCGACTTGCTCGACTGGGCACAAGCTGGTTGGATTCCCCAAACACCGATCATGCCGGCTGCCACAAGACCGCACCAAACCCATTTGATTCTCATCATAATCTCCCGTGTGTTTCCTGCCCTTCAGACAGATGAGCCATGCATTCCGTTGAACACAGTCCTGTGGTCGGATCCGAATTACCGCCGGTCCATGATCTCCCACGCCTTCTGGATGTAAAACCGGTAATTCTCCAACGGCGTGCCGTTGGGAATCCGGTGGTCGAGCGCAATGACACAACCGCCCGTCCGCGCCAACGGCGGAATCTTGTATTCGAGTTCGCGCTCAATGGCCGCCGGCGATTCGCGCAACACGTGCTTGTCCAGCCCGCCGCAAAACGCCAGCCGCGAACCGTATTTCGCCCGGAGCTTGACCACATCCATGCCGGCCGCCGGTTCCACCGGGTGCATGCAATTGATGCCGGCGTCGAGGAACGCATCAATCACCGGTCGCATGTCGCCGTCGCTGTCCTGGTCGAAGATCCGCGCCCCGCGTTCCCGGAGCAGATCCCAGATCCGCCGGTAATACGGCGCGATGAACTCCCGCACCTGCGCCGGTCCGGCCAGCGGACCGGACTTGCCGGCCATGTCCTCGTGGACAAAAAGCACATCCACCGGCACCAACCGCGAGACCTGTTCGAGCACCGCAAAAGCCGTATCACTGATGGTCTGCACAATGTCATGGATCAACTCCGGCTGGTCGTAGTAGGCCTCGCAGAGCCGTTCCTCGCCCAGCAGTTGACGGGGTTCGTCGAAGCCGCCCGGTATCCCGACGCACACCACCCGGTCCTCCTGCCGGCCCCGCAACGCCTGCGTCTCCCAATCGCCGGCCACCCGTTGTGGCGCGAACTGATACCACGGCTTGAGCTTGCGCCAGTCGTCCATCGTGCGGACCGGGTTGTCCAGCGGCAACGCCAGCGTCGCCACACCTTTCGACAACCGCATCGTCCGCCCCAGCCCGTCGCGCCAAATCTTGTGCTCCTCGGTCTCTTCGATCAATTCCTCCGGATAGCCGCCGCACCGGCCCGTCTTGACCGGCACATGGAAACGCGACTCGCACCGGTAACGGAACGCCGAGAAATCCAACTCCGCCGGCGTCGCCCCCTGCTCCTCCCATTCCTCCTTCAACCCGATGATCGGCCCGAAGATCTCGGTAAACAGTGGCCGGTCATTCCGACGGAACGTCATGTGATCCAGGAACTCCTCACGCCCGACCGTCGGCGTCTTCTTGATCGCCAAGTCGGCGTGCGTCGCCCATTTCAACCGTTTCATCGCCATCCGGCCTTCGCCAAATAGTGCGCCACGCAATCCGTATCGTGATGCCCGATCACCTCGTCGGCGTGCGCCAACAACTCCGGCACTGCGTTGCCGACCGCCACCGCGTGCCCGCATTCCTCAAACATCGGGATATCGTTCACCTGGTCACCGAACACCGTCACCTCATCCAGCGTGACGCCCACGTCGCGCGCCAACACCTCCAGCGCCTGCGCCTTCGTCGCCCGGCCGGCATACACGGCCAGCCAGTACCACGGCGGAAAGTACTGCTCCGGGAACACCAGCAACCGCAACTCCCCGCCGAACCGCTGTGCCAACGCCGCGTGCAGCGGCGCCAGGTTTTCCCGCCGGTCCATGAACGTCAAGCATACCGCCCGTTCCTCCAACGCCGGCGCGAGCGAGTCCACCTGCCGGAGCCGTTGGTCGCCCAGCGCCATTCGGCCCGTCACATAACCGGCCACCCCTTCATTCTTCGGCGGCAAGAGATACACATGGTCCGCCTGCCCATCGAACGTCGCCATCACCGGCGACAATCCATGTTCCTGACCGGTCGCGAGCACGCCCTCGACCGCCCCGCGCGGCATGCTCTCGCAATGCAGGTGCCGGCCCGTGGCCAGTTCCGAGATGAACGCCCCATTGAACTCCACCACCGGCAACCTTACCGGCAACCCGCGCAACACCTCGCGCATCGAGACCACGCTCCGCGCGCTCGCCACCGTGAACGGCAGCCCCTCCGCGATCAATCCGGTCAGGATGTCCCGCGACACATCGCTCAGTTTTCCACTCGAATCGAGCAATGTCCCATCCAGGTCGGAGACGTAGAGCTTGCTCATGACAGTTAGCAGGTGGGGCGCGACCGCCGGGCGCGCCGCAGCCTTGATCCGGCACGGGCGGCCCGGCGAAGCGTGCCAATGTCAATCCGTCGTCCGCCGCTGGCGCACGCCTCGACCTGCCACTTTGGGGGCCGTTGCAGCAACACATCGAGCACCCGGTACAGCCCGGCCATGTCGGCAAACGAAATCCTCATCGTCGGGTCCACGGCGCGCCAGTAGTTGTCGGGCTCGAGGTTGTAGTCGAAACGGCTCCAACGCAGGTCGCGCTGCGTGATCCAACGGCCCATCGTCTCGATGACCCAGTCTCGCGCGTGGCGCCGGGCGAGGTTGAGGTGGGGTTGCCGCCCCCCGACACCGCCGAAACTGAAACCAGGCGGCGCCTCGATGAACACCTCCGGGTGTTCCCGCGCGGCGGCGGAGCCGGGCGCCGCGCGGTCCACCTGCCCTTTGAGGATGTCGGCGGTGTAGTTGTTTTCGAGGCCGAACCAAGTGTCGTAACTCACCAGCGCCTTCGCTGGCGGACAGACCTGCTCCGCGAGATACCGGCGCAACACATTCGTGCCATCCGCGAGGTCGCCCCGGAAGAAACCCAAATGCACGGCCGGCAACTCCAACGTCTCGCCCAGCGCGAGCACCATGCCGGCCACGGAAATCGTGACGGTCAGACGGAATTGCTCCGCCGTCGTCCGCGCTTCCCCACTCCAGTGCGCCGACCATTCCAGCCCGCAGAAGAACCCCTCCTGCCGGTCCGTCGCCAACGCGATGAGCAACGGCCAATCCTTGCTCGACGAGCGCCCGGCGGCGTGGCTGCGGATCGTGAACTGGCGAATGCCGGCAATGCGGCGCGTCTCGTATGCCTGCGGCGGATAGTACGCCTCGGTAGTGCCGCCGCATCGCTCGACATCGCTCTCAACGGCCAATCCGGCATCGCCAAAGCGATCCGGCAACTCGTCAGTCAACAGGTCATGGAGTGACAGCCCGTGTTGGCTGGCGATGGTGTGGAGGCTCATCAGGCGAAGGTGCGTACCAAGTTCAGCGCCTAAAGACAAACATTCCGTCGCTCTTTGGAGTGCGCCGACCCGTCGGCGCCTCGCCGAGGCCACATATTCGGCCTAACCCGGAACGAAGACACGTGTCACGCCCCCGACAAACCGCCGGGCTTCGCGGCGCGAGCGCAAGATAATCGCGTTCTTTGCCGGTATCGCGGCGGCTCTGTGAGCCGCCGGCTGTTCCACCGTTAACGACCGGCGCTTCACAGAAGCGCCGCTACAACACGCCTTCGCCCAATACCTTGGCACGCCGTTGACCAGCGACACGATGACCGCCAACTCGCCATCCACGAACAGTCCGAAGTTCTCGCCGCAGGCCTGCCGGTCCGCATACACCGGGCGCGGCAGTTGCTTTTCCCACAGTTTGATCCCCTTCGCCCGCAGCCAGTCAACCGTCTCGACGATGGTCTGGTAGCCGGCGGCTTCGTCGGTGGGAGTGAGTTGACGGAAGACATTCATCTTGCCGGCTTGTTCTTGGAGTGCGCTGGCTCGACAGCGCCTTGCCGTAGGGCGGCTTGACGCCCTTGGCGTGCCGGCTCACCAGTCGCCGCGTCGAGCCGCGGCGGAAACAAGGCGGCGTCAGGCCGCCGCACTCCAAAGTCAAAACCGGCGCTGGCGACCCCATATCGAATCGGGGCCGCGGAACGGAAAGCCGTTCCGCTACGGGCATACCGCATGAAGTTTTCCGCGATGAACACCGCCGTCACACGCGCTGTGTGGTTCATGATGGATCAGTCAGGCGATACCCCATCGTCACGATGTGGCGTCCCAACCGTTGCTCACAGAGCGCAATCGTCTCCGCGGTCATCTCCTCGCGCCAACGGCTGACCGCGCCCTTGTTGAACTGGTTGCGGCCGACTTGTCGCTGGGCTTGTTCTTCCGCGACCACTGTGGCGGCCAGTTGCGCAGCACCGGTCATCTCCAGAAACTCGGCAAGACGCGTCACAGCGGACGCGGGTGCGCCGACCAGTTCCTCATACCGGAACCGCAAGACCCCGGGCGCGGTCAACCACGTTGACGCATCCGCGCACCACTTCTCCACCAAGGGCAGCGTCGAGGCGACGTCCACGCATTCGGCGTAGGGCCAATCGCCGTTGGCCCGCGACCGGGCGCCATGGTCGAGCGCGGACAACACCGCATCGCGCGGGTCGCGATGAATGAACACCGTCTTGACGTTGCCCCCGCGTACCACCGGCTCGAGATCTGGGAACGGCGCGTGCGATTTCAAGACAAACGGCCCGTGCCGCGCGGACAGAGCAGAGAGTTCATCCACCCGCTGGACCCATGCCGGCCACGGGAAACTCCCGCTACCGCCGACCGGCCCCGTCCGAATCCACTCCTCGAACGCCCGTTGACCAGCCTCGCCATACCGGTGCCGGACGAGCAACTTGCTGTACTCGTGCAACAACGTGCTGCCCGACTTCTGCATCCCGGCAGTGACGACAAATGCCAAGGCTGACAACGGCTGCTTCATCGTGGCCGCCACCAATACAGGTCTCGACCGGTCGTAGCGACCGGGTGCACTTCGGTCGTTGGAGCGGTCACGCGAGAAGAAGCGGCGTCTCGCCGCTTCGTGGAGGCCGGAATGAGGCGAGACGCCGCATCCACCTGCCCGATTGCGACGGCAATCTTCAAGGCAGTTTCTCCAAGAACTCGGTCAACGCCTCCGGCGCGAGACGCGCCGGCTCTTGTGCTGCCTTGGACAGATCGAACCACCGCGCCTCCGCATGGCTCCAACCTTCCTCGTGAAGCGGCAGCGTCTCCCGCTGGTAAAGCGGTTCGTCCACGAATCGCGCGTCGAAGACGAACACGACCTCGTGTCCCTGTTGACCGTCGAGCGTGAACAGATTCTCGAGCACGCCCAGCAACCGGACCTCCCGGATCTCGACGCCGAGTTCCTCGCGGATTTCCCGCACGACAGCATCTTGCGCTCGTTCGCCGAACTCGATGCTGCCGCCCAGCGGCCGGCAATAGGCGCTGCCGGTCTCAGGATCAATGCCGTCGCTAACGAGGATGCGGTTGCCGTTGCGAAACAGACAATTGGCGATGGGGCGGATCTGATTCTTCTTCATCGGCCGGAGACCTTTCTGATCACGGCGACATACATGCCAGCCTTGGAGTCCAGGTAGCGCTCTGCTTCCCAGCCGGTACCCTGGAGCAGCGATTGCAGTTCCCGTTTCGAGACCATCAAATAGTCAAACCAAGGCGTGCACAACCGGCCGTACCGGACGCGGAGTCGAATCTGTCCAGCCATCCGACCGCGCCGGCGATTCCAGCGCAAATAGGACAGATGATCGGGGTTGTCGGTCTGGTGCACGTCGAGTGTCTCGGCGACGATCCGTGCCTGAGGCGTCGTCATGGCCTGTAACCGTCGCAACAGCCAGCGCGCTCGTTGCCGGCTGCCAAACAGACCAAAATTGTTGCCCATCATCAAGATCGTGTCGAATGTCCCCAATCGCCGGTTCACCTGCGTGAACGGCAACACCCGCGCGTCCTTCACCCCGCGCGCCCGGCAGGTTTTGATCGCGAGCGGCGACACATCAATGCCGGTCACATTGTGGCCGCGTTGCTGGAGGTACAAACAGCACCGACCCCGCGCCGCAGCCGACATCGAGCACGTGACCGTGGACGAACTTCATCGCGCGGCGCTGGTGCGCGGGCCAGTCGTGAAACTCTGCAAAGTATGACGGCGCGCCACCCGAGACGTCGATCCGACCGTCGTCACGCTCACAGATCTCCACGGGACGTTTTCCGTGGTGGTAATCCCAGATCATCTGCCCATAGGCATCTTCCTGCGGTTTCAACATAGCTCAGTTCCATCCGGAAGCGTTCGTTCTCAAACCATTCAGGCGAGTGAGGAGAAGACTTCATCGCGGTTTTCATTTTGGGACACTATCGCAATACGGGGAATGAACCACGCAAAGATCCCGGATGAAATCGAACCCGACCGGCTTGCAGCGATTTGTGCAATTCAGTTGGACTTACGCGCAACAGTTCGCCGTGTTGATCCAGCACGCAACGACCGGCTTGATCGGCTGGCAGTTTCTCGATGATCTGTCGCGCCTGTTCGAGCATGGCGCGCCAGTCGCGCGACAGTTGCGACGCGTCGGGAGTCGGACCTTCAAAGGATAGCGCCGAGATTTCTGCCGCTGAATATCGTCCCGACCGGGCCGCCTGCTCCACAATGGTCTGCGGACTGAATCCGGGATCCTTGCTGCACGCGGCCCACGCGAGGTATCCCAACGGTTGAATACTTGCATCACTGTGGATCATGTCCACCCAGTCACGCGCTTCGAGTCGCCCGACAAGCGCCAACACCTTGTTGGTCGCTAGGTCGAACGGATGCAGTGTCAGCCCAAAATCGGGATGTTCCACCAACGGAAAAAAACGGTAAGCACTGTCCGGTGCCCACTGCAGCACAACGCTTTCGCCCCCGGATCGGACAACAGCCTCCACAAAACTGACGTGCTCGCGCACCACCTCCACTTCGCACCCATTGGCCACCAGCAGGCGACGATCGTTCTCCCACGAGACACGCACCGCCTCGGTGGAATCATGGAACAAGTCAATATCGCGGGAGATGCGGGACGATAGGTTGATCTCATTCAAGGCCATGC
>CAZEQV010000024.1:0-20092 GCA_964514435.1 uncultured Verrucomicrobiota bacterium | reverse complement strand
ACTGGCCCTCTTGCACTGCCGGATTGGTTGATGGTTCACGTGCGCACCTCGTCCCGAACCCGGTGCGATTGAGCAAACCAAGAACTTTTCGCTCTGGCAGTCATTCACGCCCTGTTCATACCAGGTACGACCTCGCCGACAACCGCACGAAACAGACAGACGCCCGCCGCCGCCGCAATGACCGATCCCAACGACCACACCACCACCACCGATGCACTGGGGCACTTGTCACGACGCACTACTACGCGAAGTGCCTCACGTCGAAAAAGCGTGAAGAGGAAGCTTGTGGCTGTGCAAGCAGGGACGCTTGCGCCACCGGGGGAAAGCAGGAATTGGAGGTCTGGCCACACGGCCCCTATAAAAAGGTGCCGTGCACCCCTCAGCACTGATTGCGGTCATTTCACGGTGAATTCACCGCACAGCCGCAAATCCTCGGAGGACGCGCCCACCATGACCTCAAACTTGCCGGGTTCGACTTTCCATTGGTTGCCGGCTTCGTCCCAGAACCCAAGCGTCGAGACTTTCACCGACAGGCTGACGGTGCGGGTGTCGCCACGCGGGATGGAAAGCCGATGGAATCCCCGCAGTTGTTTGATCGGAACCGGTACGCTGGCTTCTACATCCCGAATGTAGAGTTGCGCGACTTCATCGCCGTCCCGCGACCCGGTATTGGTGATGTCAAATGTGACGGTGACAGTGTCATTTGTTGTGGCCCATTCGTGGGAGAGCCGCAGGTTGCTGTATTGAAATGTCGTGTAACTCAGGCCGTGTCCGAACGGGTACAACGGCGGATCCGTCAGATACATGTAGGTGCGTCCCTTGTAGATTTCACAATCGGTCAACGGCGGCAGTTGCGCCAATGATGCGTAACAGGTCAGCGGCATGCGGCCGGCGGGATTATTCTCGCCAAACAAAATCTTGGCCACGGAATGACCGGCTTGTTCGCCTTGCAGCCAGGCTTCGATGATGGCCGGCACGCGCTGGTCGAGCCATTGCCCCGCCAGAGGTCCGCCGTTGAACAGCACCGCCACCGTGTTGGGATTCACCGCCATGATGCGTTGGGCAAACTCAATCTGTTCCTTGGGAAGTTCGAGATCAAGCCGGTCTTTGCCCTCGTTCTCCAGCCGGGCATTAAGCCCCAGCGCCAAGATGACCACGTCAGACGCAGCGGCCGTGCGAACGGAGTCTTCGACGCTCTTTTTCTTCTCGGTCACGCGTTCCTCCTGTTTGGTTCGGCGACGGTCTTCGTTGGAGTCGTACCACGGAACATGGCGCACCAACACAGCATCGTCCACATGCGCCACGATGCCGTCATACACTGAGACCGGAGTGCCAGCCGGGTCACCGGTGTAAGAGCCCATGTACACCTTGCCGGCATGCGGACCGAGCACGGCGATGGAACTCAGTTTCCGTTGATCAAGTGGCAAGATGGGACGTGGGTTGGAACGGTGCGGCGCGGGCGTGTTCTTGAGCAACACGATGGAAGCTGTGCCGGCGTCGCGCGACAACGCCACATGTTCCGGTGAGCCTACTGCCGAAGACGGTATGGTTGACCATCGCACCAACTCCGGCGGGTCAAACATCCCCAACCGGAACCGCAACGTCAGCGTCCGCGTCACTGCTTCATCCAACATGGCCTCGGTAACCAATCCCAGTTTCACCGCTTCGGACACAGCCGGCCCGATTGACTTTGGCTCGCACATCACATCCACACCGGCATCCATTGCAGCCAACACCGACGCGGCGTCCGAGGGCGCGGCCTTGTACTTGGCGCCGATGTATCGGGTGGCGCCCCAGTCGGTGAATACCACGCCTTGGAAACCAAATTGCCGCCGCATCACGTCGCGCAGAAGCCACGGATGTGCCGCGCTGGGCAGACCGTTCACGCCGCTGAACGCTGTCATCAATGCCGTCACACCGGCCTCCTTGATCGAAGCTTCGTAGGACGGAAAATAGTATTCGCGCATCACCCGCTCGGTGGCATTGAGCGCAGTCGAATGACGATCGGTTTCCTGGCCATAGACCGCGAGATGTTTTGCTGTCGCGGCCGTCTTGAGATGTCGGGGATCATCGCCCTGCAACCCGCGAATGAACTCCACGCTCATGCGGCTGACCAGCAGCGGATCTTCACCAAAGGTCTCCTGTATCCGTCCCCAACGCGGGTCGCGCACCATGTCCACGGTCGGCGTCCAAAAACACAGTCCACGATACCGGCCCACCGACATTTCACGGGCTTTGACGCGCATTTCATCGCTGACCGCCCACGCTATCCGGTAAGCGAGGTTCGTGTCCCAGGTCGCGGCGACGGCAATCGCATGGGGAAACATGGTGGCTCGGCCCGCCCGGGCAATGCCGCGCGCGCCTTCACTCCACCAGTTGACGGATGGGATCTCCAGACGGTCAATCGGCGGCGAATCCACTTCCACCATGAGAATCTTTTCCTCGGTGCTCAACCGGCCGAGAAGATCCACCACGCGTTGTTCGACCGGTAACGTCGGGTCTTGGTAGGGCAGCATCGTCTCCGCCCGGCTCGAAATCTTGACGGCGGCAACCAACATCAAAATGGATAAGAGACAGCGCATGATATTCACGGATTCCCTGTCAACGTTCCCTTCTCGGCATCAAACGAAAAACTGATTGTCTGCGCCGTGCCGGGCCCCACCGTGAACGTCGTTCGCGCGACTTTTCCGAGTTTGTTGCTGACCGCCAATTCGTAAACACCATGGTATCCGTGCAACGATACCTTGCCGTCAATCGGCACCTCACCGGACGCTGTTGTTCGCCACGTTTTCGTAATCAACTCCTCAAGCGCCGACCAGGCCGGCTTGGGCGAACCGTCTGCACGCAGCAGTCCTGTTCCCGGTGACCTCGTGACGGGACCGGGTTCGAAATAGCTGATCACATCCACCGCGGGATGGCTGAAACAGGTCATATAAAACATCCGACAATATTCCATCTGGCGTTGTTCGGTCCATTCACCATCGGGACCGCGTCCCTCGATCCAGCCCTCCGACGGCGCCGAGAACTCGGTGATGTGAACACGAACACCCTCATGGGCGTAAGCGTCGAGAACCTGATAAATCGTCCGCGGGTCCGCCCAAACACCCCACGGCTGTTTTCCGTGGATCGAGATGAAGTCAAGCGGCTGTCCCCGCGATTTGAGGAAGCGGAACGTTTCGATGCCCCGAATCATATCTGCCTCGCGCGCCGGCGACTCGAATTCGGAATGAAACCTTCCGGCCACGCTGATTCCCAGTTTCGCTTGTGGCAACTCGCTGCGAAACTTCGGGAACAAGGGTTCCGCCAGGTCCCAGTTTTCCCCTTGATCGGTTATCTGCCAGTAGCCGACCCGTGAACCATACCGGCTGATCAACTTGTCCACGTGAGCCAAAAGCACTTGGTCGCGCTCCGCTGCCGGCAAGGCATGAATCCACGACGGAACCCGTCCCACCACCGAACTCCATTCCATTTCCAGTCCGGCCGTCTCGCACTCGCCAATCTGTTTGTTGATGGCATCCGTCAAATCCTGTCCCCGCACCGGCTCAATCCGGCTCCACCACGAATCGCCCTGCAACACGGCATACTGAAAAAAGTTCGAGACGGTGAGCGGCGACGCGGAACCGAACAAAACCGATCCCCGCTTCATTTCAATTTCATAGTGCGTATCGTATGCGGGACGACCCGTGGGATCCAGCACCACCACCGTCACCCGGCTGCGCCGGTTGCGTTCAATATTGGGCGTGACCACATCATCAACGAACTGCATTTGCTGCCGCAAAATCTCGTTGGCACCCACCACCGTCCGCGGCGCCACCACCGGCAGGTACACCGCCCAATGATCATTCCGGTAAAGTTCCGTCAACCGCCGTGGTTCATGAGCCGAAACCACTATATGAGTCGCCCCGAACTTTTCCGCAATCGTCATCACCTGTTTGTCGGTCAACTGCGACAACCCCGAGCCTTGTGCCGCCAACCGATTCTCACCGGGCACGGTGCGGATGCCGGGCTGAAGCGCCAGAACACGATCCCACCACGGCTTGGCGTAGTCAGCGCTGAAGAACAACTGCGTTCCGTCACGCCATTCGCACACCACCGACCGCCGCGAATGAATGCGGAACCCGCCCGGCTGCGTCGGCGTCAACACCAGCGCACCGGGCTCGGTATGATCGCGCACCCATTTCTGGACATCCACCCAGGCTGCATCACCCAGTGAATCGCGCAGCCATTGCGGGAAATGAACGGCCACGGTTCCCGCGAACACCAGCGTACCGGCTGCGGCCAGACCGTACCGGGCGCGCTTCGAGAGACGCAATCCTGCCACGACAAACAGGGCACCGGCTGCGACCAACATCACCCAACCCATGCCGGTAGGCTTGACCCAGTGCGCGAGCGACTCCCACGTCACCTCCGACGACAAGGCCGGCAAGACAAAATCAATTTTCCTCCAAGCGACCAATGACACCAATATGGCGATACCGGCCATCATTGCCTGCTGCCAGGAAAGCCGATGGTTGATCAAGGCCACCGTCAGCGTCACCATCAACGCCACAGGCAACAGCACGGTAAAGGTGGACACGATGAAACAGCTTGCCGTCAGTGTCGCCGCGAGAAACTCCAGCCACCGTTTCCAGCCGGGTAAGGCCGTCAACGGCTGAAACGGCAAAGTCCAACCCCGCACACAACCCATGGCAATCACAATCATCGCCAGTGCCAAAGCCCACCGCGAACAACGAAACATCTGTGCCCGAACAATTGTGGCCGAGGGACGAATCTCGGTGAACACCGTTCCGATGGTGAACAATATGGCGATTCCCAATGCCAGAATCAGCATGGTGCGCAGGTACCGGCACCGTCCGATCAACGAGACGGCGAGCGCCGCAAGGGCGATAATGATGGCCATGCGCGAGATGTCCGGCTGACCGGTCCGCCACCAGGTGAAGGGAAAACTGTGGTGCCCCGACCGGATCTGCATGAGTTTCATCCATTCCGCGTCGAAGTGTTGACGATTCAACAGAATCATAACCGCCACCGGCAGGGCCGCCACGGCGAACGTCGCCATGAGCAGGAGGAGCTTTTTCCATTTGAGTTCCCGGCAAGAAAACAAAGTCCACAGTCCAAACGCGAATCCCAGTTGGGCCGATTCCAGAGCGTGAAAGTTGAAGATCAACCCGGCGATGGCAAAGGCGGCGACATGTCGTTCCGCGAAGAGCAGGGCGATGGCGATGAGCGTCAGCGGGAACACGGCCCACGTGTGCGTCATGCCGGTGGAGTAGAGAACTTGTTCGGCCAACGCCCGATGATGGCCGCCGAGAACGAACAGGATGGCGACAAAGCCAGCCCACCGGTTGCCGAACATATTCTGGGCGATGGCGGTGATGCCGAACAAAACCGCCGTGGCGATGATGAGATGTGTGATCAGATAGAGGACCGGCACATCGGCCAACACGAGAAACACGGAAAGCATACGGTAAAAGAGGCTGGGATACTGGCTGTGCGTCAGGTTCACCATCGCATCCGCGCTGTAGAGCGAAGGATCGTGGTGGCGGAGCAGAAACGGGATTTGAATGGATTGATTGCCGACTCCGAGTTGATAGCCAGCCCAGCCGATCTGGAGGACGGTCAACAATCCACAGGCGACGGCCAGAATCCACCACTGGGCAATGGAGAGACTTTCTCGGTCTGGTGGTGTTGAGATTACTGTGCCGACTTGCATGAAAAGAAAAACGCGGGTATGAACATGGGCAATACAAGATGATTCAACACTCACGAAAACCTGCCGTTGCGGTCTTAGTGGCCGTAGTTCTGGCCGGCGTGCTCTATGTTCGCAACTCGCACGTGGTGGCCACCGCCAACGCAGGAACCGATCTTTCTGAATTGGAGCGCGCCATTACCGAGCCGGACGCCGGCATCGAGACGTGGCTGCTGTATGCCCAACGGTTACAAGACGCCAAACGCTTTGATCATGCGGCACTGGCCTATCAGCGGGTATTGGCCGATGACCCATACAATCGCCTGGCCAATCTGCAATGTGCCACCTTGCTGGCCTCGACCGGTAACGCCGATAAGTTTTATTCGTTCATGAGCAATTTGCTGTTGGTGGAACCCCGAATGGCGTTGGACATTTTTGGTCGTCCCGAAGCGCGGCTGTTCCTTGCTGAATCACGGTTTCAGAACCTTCAGTCCCAGGCACAATCCCAGTCCATGGACTGAGATTCGTTCAGTTTCTCCTCCTCCTCCCGCCCTGTTATCCATGTGCATTTTGTGGAATGATCATTCCACAAAATGCCTGTGGTCAGGCCCGACGATGGTTCAAGTTGGGGCGTGACGAAGGCGGCCAAGATGCCTGCCGCAACAGGGCAGACCTGCAGCCCAGCAGCACGTGACGACCACTGGTTACTTCGTCAGGACGATTCTCTTTCCGTCGAACGAAACGGTTTGACCGCCAACGATCACTTTGCTGCCTTGCGCTTGGGGGGGCGGCGCCTTTCCACTGCCGAGAAAAAGAAAACTGAACGTGACGCCACCGGCTTCCACAGAGCCTCCGGCGGGGGCACCGGGACTCGTCATGACCAGCATGACATCGGCGCCGCTGGACTTGGTGAAGTCAATGGCCAGCGATGAACCGTCGCCGGTGGTCAGGACGGTGGTGCCGTCGGGACGAGGTGAGAAGTCATCGGTGAACCCTTTGATCGTTCCCCATTTCTGGAGTTTGCCGCGCGTGACGATGCTCAAGGTGTTCTCACCGGCTGCGCCCATGTTGCCTTTCGCCGCCTTGGTGAGGATGGTGATGATCACGTCATCTTGGTCTTGCCAACGATTGCGCCAAGCGTAAAACCCCCATTTGCTGTCGCGGCAGGCGTTGGGTATGATGCCATTCATCGGTTTCAGCGGTTTGCCGATGGGCCAGTTCACATACGAAAGAATGGCATGGTGCGGGTAGGCCGACACCGCATCGTACGGCGTGCCGGCCTTCAAATCGGCATCCTTGAATCCGAACCGGTCATAGTACCAGGCCAGCGCGGACTTCTGATCGTCGTTGCTGACGCCCATGCCGATGGAAAAATAGCCGCCGCCGCTGATGTCATTGCGTTGCCAGATGTTGTGCGGATACCCGCCGCGCTGCGGCTGGAACACCGGCTTGCCGCCTTCGGATTGTGTTTGCAGGAACCAGCGGAACGCCAACCATTGCGCGTTGGGTCGGGGCGATATGAAATCCCTGCCGGCGGCCGTCTTCCACGCCTGCAACGCGGTGAGAAAAACGATGTGACTGGACATCGAGCCGGTGCCGTCGCCTTCCGCAAAGAACCCGCCGTCGCCGAATCCTTTGGTCATGTTGGTGATCATGGATTGTTCGCTTATCTTGAGCAAACTCTTGATCTTGGCGTCGTCCACGCCCGGTTCGCCCATGATCGCCAGCAGCGCCATCGCCGCGCCGCCGACTTGCATGCCCCAGTGATTGGAGCCGGGATGCTGGCGTTTGCCGGCCGTCAATTCCTCAATGCTGCACCACTGGCCTTCGTTGTAGTTGGCGAACGCTTGCGCCACTTTCTTGCGGTAATCGGGATCCCAACCTTCGCACGCCAGATCAAATCCCAGCGCGTACCAGCCGATGGACGGACCGGCGCGGAGCGCGCCATAAGGTTGCCGGAAACTGTATCGCTGATCACGGTCGCGGTAACCTTCCAACGCCAGGTCCATCGCCTTGCGGGCCAAGTCCGCGTAGCGTTTGTCGCCGGTCAGTTGATACAGCATCCCATAGCCGGCCACGTGGGAGAACGTCTGCACGGAACCAATGGGCGCTTTGTCGAGCGGACCCGAACCATCGCCAGCCGGACGACCCTTCATGGTCGGGTTCTCCGGCAGGGACGTGCCATCCGAGCCGTCCAACATCACCCGCAACCGCTGCAAAATCAGTTTGCCCTCAGGCGTGTTCATCCGGGCTTTCAGTTCAGGCAGGTCTGACTTGCGGAACAACAGACGAGGATGCTCGCCGGGCGCCAGGGGCTTGTGGCCGGGCACATCAGCCGGCCACGGACCCTCGGCGGCCATCGTGGGCAATGTGAGCGCGGAAAACATCGTGGATGTCGTCAGGAACCATGTGAGCATAAGTGCTTGTTTGGACATAACTTCCTCCCTATTGGGTTTCCTACTCCAACACCGCAAACCGCCGTGTGTTTTACCCGCGAACTTTTGACTGAACATAAGCCACGATCTTTCGATCATCCTCGCCGGCCGCCCATGTCACACGAAGGAAGTCGGCCGGATGGATTCCTGTCTTGCGCAGAAACGCACGGTCGCCGCCGCAGCCGTACATCAATTCCGTCGGCATCTCGCCCCGCAGTTTCGCCCGGGCTTTCACAATCAACCTCGGCAGCCAGGCAAAGCCGGCCACCTCAGCCGACTTCGCGGGAAACTCGCTCAGGGGAATGGTCCGTCCGCTCCGCCGGCCGTGTTGAACCACCATGAAATAGTCGCGCCGCGCCGCCGCGATAAGAAGCACCGTCGCGAACGACGGTGTTTCTTCCTGGCACCAATCCTCCGCGTAATCGAAAAGTTCCTGCGCCGCGCAGCCAATGGATGCCAGGAACTCCGACTCCGATTTATCGAAGTACGTGTCAAGTTGACGGTTTCCGTGCCGGTACTGTTTCACGGCTTTTTCATAACATTGACGGAACATGTCCGCCCATTCGTAGTCGCTTGTAGTCATCGTCGGTTGCTCTGGAAACCGGCCAATGCGGCCCGGTAGGTGTCCATGCTCTGCAGAAAGGCATCGTTATGTCCGCCGCGAAGTTCGACGAGTCGTTTCGGTTCCCGCGCCGACTGGAACAGGCGTTCAGCATGGGAGAAATCGAAAACCTCATCTTGCCGGCTGTGCAGGATCAAGACCGGTGCGCTGACTTTTCCGATCTTGGAGACCGAATCGTACCGGTTTCGAACCATCCACCTGACCGGCAAGTACGGGAACATTTTTCGTCCCACATCCATGACCGATGTGAAAGCTTCCTCGATGACCACGCCGCCCACGGACACTTCCGAAGCCAGTTGGACGGCCACACCCGAACCCAACGATTCGCCATACAACATGATTTGCGAAGGCGAGAGCTTCCGTCTCTCGGTCAGATGCCGGTACGCAGCCCGCGCGTCCCGGTAAAGTCCCTGTTCGCTCGGAGCGCCCTCGCTCTTGCCATAACCCCGGTAGTCAATGATGTACACGTCGCTTCCCAAGCCAGTCAGGATGCCGACTTTCTCGTGCCGGTGCGAAATGTTGCCGGCGTTGCCGTGGAAAAACAGCCAGGTCACACGGTTGCCTGCCGGCAATGGGCGAGGGGAGGGGATGAACCAGCCGTGGAGGCGCACACCGTCTTCCGCGTCCAGCCAGATGTCTTCGAACTCCAACCCCACCATCTTCGGCGACGGCCCGAGTTCTTGACTTGGATAATAGACCAGACCCGGTTCGCGCCACATGACCAACGCGATCAGCAAGACATATCCCAACAGCAAGACGACGATCCACTGCATGATTCGAGATTTGATCATTCCTTTTGAGCCGGCACGATGGCCACACCGGGCGCGTCTTACTTCTTGCGGGCGGCTTCGTCCTTGAAGAGCTTGTACTCGACGCTGTCCACCAACGCTTCCCAGCTCGCTTCGATGATGTTGTCGTGTACGCCCACCGTCCCCCAGGTGTCTTTGCCATCCGTGCTTTCCACGATGACGCGGGTCTTGGCGGCCGTGCCGGTGCCGCTGTCCAGAATGCGCACCTTGTAGTCCACCAGTTCGACTTCCGAGACGGACGGGTAGAACTCCGTCAAAGCCGACCGGAACGCCTTGTCCAAGGCATTCACAGGACCGTCGCCTTCCGCGACCGTGTGGACGACCTTGCCGGCCACTTCCAACTTCACGCTGGCCTCCACGATGTTGTAGTCGCCGCTGCCGTGCCGGTCCATGATGACCCGGTATGCCAACAGCTTGAAGAACGGCTTGTGTTTCTTCAACAGCTTCTGAACGAGAATGCGAAAACTGGCGTCCGCCGCTTCATACTCGTAGCCGGCATGCTCGAGTTGCTTGAGTTGCTGAACGATGTCGCGCACTTCGGCGGTGTTCTTGTTGAGATCAATGCCCAACTCATGCGCTTTCATCAGCACATTGCTGCGACCGCTCAATTCGCTGACCAACACCCGCCGCCGGTTGCCCACCCGTTCCGGTGAGATATGCTCGTAACTGCGGGCGACCTTCTCGATGGCGTTGACGTGGATGCCGCCCTTGTGCGCAAACGCGGTCGCGCCGACAAAAGGCTGCCGGATGTCGGGACGCACATTCGCCAGATCGTCCACGAACATGGACAATTCGCGCAGATGCTTCATGCGCTCCTTCGGGATGCAAACGCGGTCCATCTTGAGCACCAGACAAGGGATGACGACCGTAAGGTTGCAGTTGCCGGTGCGCTCGCCGTAGCCGTTCATCGTGCCCTGCACCTGCGTCGCGCCATTTTCGATGGCAGTCAACGCGTTGGCCACGCCCAGCCCGCAATCGTTGTGCGTGTGAATCCCGACGGCGCATTTCAGTTGCTTGCTGACTTCCCCGGTGATCCGCGCGACCTCGCCGGACATGGTGCCGCCGTTGGTATCGCACAACACAACGTAATCGGCCCCGGCATCTTGGGCGGCTTTGATCGTGGCCAGCGCGTACCGGGTGTCATCCATGTATCCGTCGAAGAAATGTTCGGCGTCGTAGATCACTTCCTTGCCGAGTGATTTGAAGTACCGGACCGAGTCGCTGATCATCGCCAAGTTCTCTTCCGGCGTCGTGCGAATCACCTCGGCCACGTGCAACGACCACGTCTTGCCCACCAACGTCACCACCGGCGTGTTGGCCTTCACCAACATCTCTATCTGTGGGTCATCTTCGCATTTCACATTTGCGCGGCGCGTGCTGCCGAAAGCGGCCACTTTGGCGTGCTTGAACTTGCGTTTGCAGGCTTCCGCGAAGAAATCCATGTCCTTCGGATTGGAGCCCGGCCATCCGCCTTCGATATAATCCACGCCGAACGCATCCAGTCGTTCGGCGATACGGATCTTGTCCGCGCTCGAAAACGAGATGCCTTCTGCCTGCGCCCCGTCACGGAGCGTCGTATCATAGATGGTGATCTTCGGCTTCATAGAGTGCGCGCAGCCTATTCCCTTTGCCCGGCAGGGTCAAGCGGGGGTGTGGTCACAAATTGGCTAGGCCATTTGGCTCGGAGAGAAATCCTATCCCTTCACGGCGCCGCCCATGAGGCCGCGGATGAAGAACTTCATGCCGAACAGGAACAACACGATCAACGGGATGCTCGCAATGGCGTACGCAGCCATCAACTGGCCGTATTGTTTCACGTACTGGCTGTCAAGTTGCATCAGGCCGACGCTGAGCATTTGCTTATACGGGTCGGTGATGAGGATCAGCGGAAGCATGAACTCGTTCCACGCGCCGATGAATCGCGTCACCGCAAGCGTCGCCAATACCGGCGCGACCAACGGCAATGTGACCTGTGTCATCTGATAGAAATCGCTCGCACCGTCTATCTCAGCGGCTTCAAACAGATCTTTCGGAATGTCCTCAATGAATCCGCGCAGCCAGAAAATGGTGCCCACCTGCGCACCGGCTGTGAGGAGGATGGCGATGGTCCAGATGGAGTTGAGCATTCCCATGCTCTTGAGCAGCGCGTAAAGCGGCAGCAGGTTGGCGATCGTGGGCATCATCAGCAACGACATGAAGATGAACCAGACGAATCCACGCAACGGCACGTAGCCGCGCGCGAAGAAATACGCGCCCGGCAAGGCCACGATCATCGTCATCACCACCGCGCTCACAGCCACGACCAAGGTGGTGGCAACCAGGTCTTTGATCGTGTGCCAGCCGATCACCCAGTTGCTCCATTCCAAGCGGCTCGGCAATCCCCACGGATTGGTGAAGAACTCGTGGTTGTTCTTGAAGCTGGTCATGAACATCACGTATAGCGGCAGGAACGCCACGGCCAACACGCACCAGATGCAGATGTGTTTGATCATCTCGGCGCGCTTGGCATTGGCTTTCGCGCCTCGTCCGAAGATGGTTTGGTTCCAGTCGCGGCTCATACGCGTTTCTTCACCACCTTGTTGTTGACCGTCGTCAGTAGGTAGATAATGGCGAACAGAATGATGCCGGCCGCGCAGGCTAGGCCGGCGCGCTGCTGGGCAAACGCGGCCCGGAACATATACAAGCCGGGCACGTCGGCGACGCCGCCCGGCCCGCCATTCTCGCCGAACAACAGCAGGATCAATCCGAAATCCTGCAAGGTGTGGCAAAACACCAAGATCAACGTGAGCCGAATCTGCGTCATCAACAGCGGCAACTCAATGCTGGTGAACTTGCGGAACCAGCCCACCCCATCGAGTTCCGCTGCTTCGTAGATTTCCGTGCCGATGTTTTGCAGCGCGGCCAGGTAGATCAACACCCCAAACGCGCCGACCCACGGGAATCCGTAGAAGAGCAGGGAAGGGATGGCGAGGTTGGTGTCGCCGAGCCAGGCCGGATTCACGTCAGGGCGAAAGCTGCCCCAACCGAGCACGTGTTGATCAAGCCAGATCAAGGCGTTCATCGCTCCGGAGGCTTTGAGGATTTGGTTCAACGGTCCGATGGTCGGATCGTAGAAAAGTTTCCAGATCAGAATGACCACGATGCCGGGCACGATCATCGGGATGACGAAGGCGACCCGGTACCAGTACTGGGCGCGCTCGCTTTTGAGCCGGTGAATCCACACCGCGGTGATGATGGAGGGAAACATCTTCACGATGTTGGCCAGCGTGAGGATGGCGATCAGGCCGAAGCCGCGGCGAAATACCGGGTCATTCCACAGCAGCCGGTAATTTTCGAAGCCGGTAAAGTAACTGATGTCCTGCCCGTTCCAGTAATAGAAACTGTGGAACACGCCCGACGCCGCCGGGTAATAGGCGAACGTCAGGATCAACGCCAGCGCCGGCAAGATGAAGAAGTACACCTGCCAGCGATACCGGAATTGTCGGAGGACAGCGTTCATGGGGTGGGCAGCGCGGTTTGGTAGCGGGCCTGTTGATAGCGTTGCAGCAGTTCAATGTTGCTGAACCGCCGTCCGTATTGTGTTTCAACCAACGACATCAACCGGGGAGACCGTTCGCGGCTGGTGAAGCCTTTGGCCCGTTCCAATGCCAGGCGCAGTTCATTTTGACCGAGCATGATCTGTTCTTGCCGGGGACGATCCAGCAGCATCCATTCATCGCTGTTGGCCACGTACCGGGGCAGGAACTTGTCGCGCAGCCCCTCAAATCCCACGCGACCGGTGGAATACAAATTGTTGACCTCATCAAGCAACTGCGCGTTCTTGGCGCCGCACTTGAAATCAATGCCGCCTTTCACACCGTCAAGATTTGGCCAGAACCCCGCCATGAACTCATCCGGCGCGTTGCCGCGGATGATCGGCATCCATTGCATCCGGCGGTTGATCTCGCCGTTGATGCGCTGGCTCGTCAGGAACCGCAGATAGTCCAACGCAATGTCCGGGTGTTGGCTGGCGCGATTGACGGAGAACAAGACCCCGCCGCTGATGGTTTCCACGGCCGGACCCTCGACAAACTGGCCGTATTGCGGGTCGCTCTTGCTGGGCAAGGGGAAATCCATGACGCCGATCTCAAATCCCGCCTGTCGCTTGTAGCTGGCCGCGTCCCACGAACCGCTGGCGATGAACACCGCCTTCTGTTGGATGAACAAGAACGCCGCGTCCATCCGGTCGGCCGGGTAAAACGCCGGCTGGAATTGGCGGATGTAATCACTCCGTCCCTGATACATCGCGCGAATGCGCGGGTCATCAAACCTCACGCGACCGTTGAGCAGCGCGATGGCAGTCTCCTCCGGCTGCGCATCGGAACTGAAGTTGATGTCCACCTCGCGCAACAGCGTGGAGTTCACGGCTTGTTCAATCCGGCCAAAAAGGAAATTGGCGTTGTACCGTCCTGCGCTGGCGATAGGCACCACGCCGCGCCCGCTTCGTGCCGACCATTGCTTGATCTGTTCGCACATCGCCAGAAACGCGCGGAATTCCAAGGGCGGCTTCTCCAGCCCGGTCGCTTCCTTGAGCAGGTCCTTGTTGTAGAACATCCGCACCGTGAAGAACGAAATGCCGACGCTGTAATAATCGAGCAACTCCTGCACGTAGGCGCTTTCCATCGAATCATAAAACGTCTGCTTCCACGGCACATCCGCCAGCTCGGTGCCGGCATTGTACGGATTCGGCTTCAGGATTTCCTCCGACATCGCCTGGTAGTACCGCAGGTAGATCAGGTTCACCTCGGCCGGATTCTTTCCGATCTCGATCAATTCCGGCGCCGTTCCGCCAATCAACCTCGTGGCCACCCAGGAAACGTAGCCGCGTTCCCCGATCAAGATCTGCTCAATCTTCACGTCGGGATGCAGTTTCTCGTATTCCGCCGCCGCCCAATCCAACGCCTCGCGGATACCGGTCTCCAACTGCCAATGCACCATCTTCACGACCTTCTTGTCCGTGGTGATGGCGGAAGACCCCAGCGTCACCACCCGCGCCAACGCCGCCACAAATGCCAGTCCGATGATCACCAAACCGATTTGGCCGCGAATGATGGCCCAGTTCACGGTCGCGCCCTCCGTGTCACGGCTTCGATGCTCATATCCTCGAGTGGCGGCAACGGCGCGCCCAGCCGCCGCAACGCCTCCTTGCACCGGTACGCGTTCGCGTCTGTGGGAAACTCCTGCAGATACTTCGTGTAAAACTCCACGGCCGTCTCGCGGTCGCCCAGCTCCCGGTCGGCTACCGTGGCCAACGCCCAAGTCATCCCCCGACGTCCGCCGGTCGTGGCCGGGCCGGCTTTCAGCGCGATCCTCCAATACCCCACCGCGGCCCGGTAATCAGCCAAGGGATACCGGCTGATGGATGCCAACACGCTGTTGATGGCCGGCACATACACGGACGACGGGTGATCCCGGTTCCAATTCTCCAACTCCGTCCGCGCTGCTCGCGCGGCCGCCAACAACAATTCATCCGCTTCCCGGACTGCCTGTGATTTCTCCTCCGCGCTGCCCCTGGCCGAACGCTGCCGGCGCGCATCCGCCTCGTGGCCGCCAACCGCGACCACGGCCAAAGCCCGATGCATGGCCGCTTCATGGGCCGCATCGCTGTCGGGATAGCGTTCCATCAACACCCGGTACGCTTCCGCCGCCGCTTTCGGATCCGGCCTTAACACATCAATATCCAACATTCGCGCCAAGGCCAACATCGCCCACGGCGCCACATGGCTCTCGGGGAAATCGGTCACGATGGATTCATAGATGGCGCGCGCTTGGGTGTCATCGGGAGTGGGACGCCGATGCTGCCAGAGGTTGGCCGCCGCAAACCGGGCTTGAGCAGCGGTGGCCCGGTCTGATGAGCCGGTCAAATCCTTCAGCAACTTCTCCGCATCGAACCAGCGGCCCATCCGCAAGTATTTCCAAGCCGTCTCCACCGTTGGCGGGTCATCGCTCCAAGCCGGTGCGCTCAGCAGAAACCGACCGGCCACCGCGAGCGCGATCATCAACAAAAGCTTCCGAAAACGCAACATGGCCGCAGAGTAGGCGGTGCGCGCGCCGTCTGTCAATTCCCAGCGTCCCATCCGACGCGTTTGTGCAGGGGCATCACGCTGGACCAACTCACCCAGAGCGTGGCCAATACCAGGCGGATTTGGGATAGGCGCTTGCGGCTCCCCGCGCGTCACCGTCGTACTTCGATCAATTCAATCCTCTGACGGTCGGATTGGCCGATGCCGTACAACGCCGATGACTGGATGTGATTGGCGCGCGCGCCGATGGCCGGCACATTGGCGGCTTTTCGTTTGGCTTCCACCAACTCCAAACAGATCGTGTCAATTGCCACGGGGTCGCGGCTGAAGTACAGCGTCGCGTGAGGCCACGAATAGTGAGGCTTGAACGCCGGTCCCGCCGCAAAACCCGCCACCAAAGCATCCATCACATGCAGCACCGTCTTGGGGCCGACCTCCGGCAACCGATACATCTCCGGTATGACGGCAATGCCATGCATCCCCGGCGCCTCGAACCGTCGCGTGTTGTCCATGCCATACATCGTCACGTTTTGCAGACAACCAGCCAGGCCGACGCCCTCGTTGTCATGCAACGCCGGTATGTTGATGATCTTCGTCACCGCCCCGGTAAGCAACCGTGGCAAATGCGATTTGGTGTCAATCTCGCTCGTTTTCTCCACCCCAAAAAGCAGGTCACCCCAGATCAGCTTGCCGGCAATGTTCTTTTCGTAAAACCGCTCGGCATCCCATCCGTGGGGCTGTACCGACTGCACCAGGAAATGCGGGTTGGGATTCACGAACCCGGCCGCCCGAAGTTTGTCCTGCGACCTGTCCCAGACGATGATGTTGGTGGACGCGACACCGGCGGCGGCCAATCCCTGCGCGATCGCTTCCACGACCGGCAACCTCGTGGCGTGCAACGGCGCAGACTGGGTGTTGACCTTGATGGCTACGATGTCCCCGGCGGAAACAAACTCTTTCCAAGCGGAGGTATCCTCCGGTTTACTGGTCAGGCTGCGGATGGCGTCTGACACCATGGCGGCCACGCGGGCATGGTTCACCTTAATGCCTGTGGCGACGGTCGGATCGGTCACCGCCACGACCCGGCTGACCGCGCCGGTCTGTGATCCGTAGGACAGTGAAACGGCGGTGACAAGTAGGATGAGTGACCACCAAAGCTTCATGCGCCAGTTGTGCCGCATTACTTGTTACCGATGCAATAGAGAAAGTCTTGGGAAGCGATGTAAAGACGGTCACCGCCGATATTCATGGAGCAACTGTACGAGAAATCCTCTCCGAATCCTTGCTGTTGCCAACGCGCCCTGGCTTCCTCGTCCCACGGTCCGGCGGGGAGGTGGTTCTCAGCCACTTTCTTGCCCTCAAACGTGTACACCTCGGCGAGACCCGCGGCCGGTGACTTGGTTTTGCCGCCGCCCTCCTGCCGCACGCCATACACATGACCGTTGGCCGCCAGCAGCAGGTGCCGTGTCTGCGGCGAGGTGCGTTTGGCTTTGCGACCATCGGACACCGAGATATCTTCTCCGACATACGCCCCGGTCTGCGGGTTGATCTGGGCGTAGTCGGCAAACAGTCGGCCGTCTGCGAAGACAGCGGACATCACGCCGTAAGAGGATTTCGGTCCACACGCATACCTTTCTTTCAGAACGAGGTCCTCACCCTCCATTCGTAATTCGTAAGCCCACCGAATGCTGCCGGCATCGTGGCTGCCTGAGCCGAAGATCACGTCACCGGCATCGTCCACCGCCAACGACCCGCAATGGGCCGGTAGGGAGACGCCAAACACTTGGCCATCGGGCAACCGTACAATCCGTCCACTCGAACAAACCGCCACGGGCGTTTTGCCAACCGTCATCACGACCAATCCGCCGCCACCCCGGCTCTTGGCTTCGGGGTTGACGCCTTCACCTTGCCGGACATCGGCTTCCCACCGCTTCTCGCCGGTGTTCTTGTCCCACGCCATCAGGCGCGGATCGAAATTGCCGGTATCAATCCAGGCGGTGAGCAGCAGGTCGCCGTACAACCGGGGCGACGACATCAAACCGTGGTGCCCTTTGTACATCGCGGTCTTTGTCCACCTTCGTTTTCCATCCAGGTCAAAGCACGCCACCGTGCCGTGCACGGTCATCACGTAGACATGCTTGCCATCGCTCACCGGTGTTGGGAACGCTGCGCCCACACGCGCATTTCCGAAGTTTTGCCACGTGGTTGTGGCCGCAATGCCGTACTTGGCGAGATTGCCGTAAACCTTCTTGCGCTTGGTGTCGTCGAGATACCTCATCTTCCGCAGCAGCCCGTAGCCGGGCGTGTAACTCTCCACAGCCACGCCGAACTCCGCGAGTTTCTTGTTGATCTCGATCATCTCCGGTTCGTCGGCCTTGGTCGCGCCCTTGGCCTTCAACGGGAAACAAATCCGGTACGTGGCTGCCAATCCATCGTGAACCCACGCGATGTCAGCCGTGAGATTCTTGCGTTGCTCCGCCGTCAGATCCGGGAATGCGTCGAGCGGGTTGATGTCCTGAATCCACAACTGCTTGCCGGTCGCGTCATCATAACAGGCCAACCGCGGCCAATAATGGGGCGGGAACGGTTCGACCGTCATGAACACCTTGCCGGCCACCGGCACGGGACAGGAGTAACTCCAATTCGGCAATTTGACTTTCCAAAGAATGTTCTTGGTCTCACTCCATTCGAGGGGCGGTTTGCTGTTGGGATAGTAGCCGGTTCCGTCGCCGCGAAACCCGACGCCGTAGGGCGAGATGGTTTGCGCGGAAACAACGGTCAGGCTGCCGGCACACAACAGGGCAGAGAGGAACGTGGGGATGTTTTTCATCGTGACACGTGGGTTGTGGTGAAGTGAAGGTGAACAGCGGAGAACAACACCGGCTAGCGGCAGAAGTTCGAGGGTAACCCTACAAATAATCTTCGGCGTGGAACGAGCGCACTACACCGGCGCGGAGTCGGGCGCGCGGGCCTTTCGCGGCCGGCTCGCGCCCGTCCGCCGCGAGCCGGTGCGGTTCCTTGCCCTGAAACGCCGGCCAATCTTCATCGAGATACGGCCACATCGTCGTCAGCCGCGTCGTCTCGGTCAGCCACTCCAACAACCGCCGCCGACATTCGTTCACCACCGGCTGGTGGGCCGGGTCGTGATAAAGGTTCTTCATCTCAGCCGGATCGGCGGCGATGTCGTACAACTCGCCGACGTCCTGGCCGCCGTACATCGCGCGGTGGTAATGGACGAACCGCCAGTTCTGCCAGCGCAACGCTTTGCTCCACGGCCATTCGGTCACGGCCATCTCCTTCACGGCCGGTACGTCACCACGCAACAGCGGCGTCGCGTCCACGCCGTCCACCGTGTCCATCGGCGGCAGGCCCGCCAGCGCGCAAAACGTCGGCGGCGTGTCCACGTGCTCGAAGAAACCGTCCACCACCCGGCCGCCAGCCAAGCCGGGCACGCGCCAGACCGACGGCACCCGGCCGATGGCGTCCGAGCAGATGCCGGGCGCTTTCTCCATGATGCCGAAGTGACCGTGATACAGCCCGTGGTCGGCGGTGACGAGGATCACGGTGTTGTCGTAGCGGCCGGTGGCCTTGAGACACTCGAAGAGCTTGCCGAAGAAATAATCGTTCTGTGTCGCCAGCGCTAACGTGCCGCGCCAGACGCGACGGGCGGCGGCGGCGTAGGTTTTCGGCTCAAATGTCCACGGCAATTCCTCCCGGCAATACTTCACCATCGCCTGAAAGTTCGGCGTCCGGTGGGAACAATCCGCCAGCAACGTCGCGGGCGGCTCGATGTCGGCGGGATACAGGTCCCAGAACCGTTGGTCGGGCGTGATGACGTGGTGCGGGCGCGGATACGAAAGCTGCATCGCGAACGGCTCGTCGGGCCGCAGCGACTCGAGGAAGCCAGTCGCGGTCTGGGTGATCCACGATTCGATGCAATGTTCGAGCGGCATCACCGAGGGCCGGGCGTCCCAGTGATGTGGGCCTTTCTGTTCGGCGAAATGATTGCTGTCGTTGCGCCCGGCCAGTCCGTGCGCGGCGAGATAATCGCCGTAGGCGGTGCGTTTTCCCCGATACTGTTCGTTGAAGGCGTCAACCAGCAAATCACAGGCGTCGGCGAGCCAATGCGTTGGATTGTCCGGCAAGTGAAGTTTGCCGATGGCGGCGGTCCGGTAGCCGTGCGCCTTGAAGTGATGGAGATAACTGGGAAACCGGGGCGTCGGCCCGTTGAGCGAATAATAACCGTGGTTGTGGCAGTACTGCCCGGAATGGAAACAGACGCGTGACGGCGTGCAGATGGGGTTTTGCGTGTAATGATTCGTGAGGCGGACGCCTTCACGGGCAAGCTGGTCAGTGTGGGGCGTGAGCACGCGCGGGTCCACGCAGCCGAGCATATTGGCGTGTTGCTGGTCGGCGACGATGTGCAGGATGTTCGGGCGGGTAGTCATGGTTTCTCCAGTCTCCATACTACCTCC
>CAZEQV010000023.1:0-20888 GCA_964514435.1 uncultured Verrucomicrobiota bacterium | reverse complement strand
CCGAGTTTCGCCAGCAAGCGCGTTCCCAAACAGTTTGGGAACGAGGGAGGAATCGTGTGGCTGCACGCATCTGTGCGAAAAGACTCACGAGAAGAGAGCGTGAAGGAGGAGCCTGTGGCGGCGCAAGCCGGGACGCTTGCGCCACCGGGAAAAGCGGAATCGGAAGTTCGGCCACTCGGCCACTCGGCCCCTGTCCAATCCTGCGGTGCGCCGAGTGGAAAGGTTCCCGGAAGGTTTCTCTGGTTGTTTTGCTGGGGGTGATGATAGTTTGGAGCCGGGCATGAAGGCCGTGACACACAGTTTGAGAGCCAGACTGATTTTTCTCGTATTACTGGCGGTAATTCCGTCATTGGGGCTGGCTTTGTATTCGGGACTGGAACAACGGCGCATGGTCGAAAGCCAGTCCCATGAAGACGCCGTTCGCACGGCCCGGTTGGCCCGCTCCCGCCAGCAGGAATTGATCAGAGAAGCGCAAAGTCTTCTTCGCACGATCGTGCAATCCCCTGCCATGCGTAACCGGGATCAGCGGCAATGCGCGGATGAATTGACTTACAGTCTTCGTCAGCATCCGCAGTTCCTGAACATCGGTGTGGCCGACGTAACCGGCGCGGTTTGGTGCAGCGCGTTGCCGCACGATCCTTCCATCTCTGTCGCGGACCGCGCCTATTTCCAGCGCGTCCTCCAAACTCGATCGTTTGCTGTCGGCGACTACCAAGTGGGAAGAATCACCGGCAAACCAAGCTTAAACTTCGGGCACCCCGTCTTCGATGAGACTGGCGAACTGACCGGCGTGGTGTTCGTCGCGCTCGATCTGGACTGGATCAACACCGTGTTTCAAGATTCTTCCTTGCCGGAGGGAAGCACGGTCGCAGTCATTGATGCGGACGGGACGATCCTGATGCACAACTTGTCCCCGGAAACGTGGGTGGGCCGCAACATGAGGCAGCATCCGCTGATTGCGGAGATACTAACCAACCAAGACGGCACGACCGTCAAGCAAGTCGGATTGGATGGCCAGGGAAGGCTCCATGCGTATGTTCCGTTGGCCAAAGCCATGAAGGGCGGCCATGTGTTTTTCTGTGTGGGCATTCCGCTTGATGCGGCGCTGGCTCGGTCGAACAAAATTCTCACTCGCAACTTGCTGCTGATTGCCACCGTCGGATTGATTGCGTTGTTCATGGCCCGGTCGGGCGCGAATGTCTTGCTGTTGGAGCCGATGGACAAGATACTCCAAGCCAGTCGCCAGCTTGCCGCCGGCAATCTAAACGTCCGCGTGGACACGACCGGTAACGTGGGCGAATGGACCAAGCTGGCCACTGCCTTCAATGAAATGGCCGAAGCGTTGAACAAGCGAGCCAGCGAGAAAGCCAAGGCGGAGTCCGCCCTTCAGGAAAATGAAGAACGGTTCCGCTGCTTGAGCGCCTCGTCCCCGGTGGGGATTTTTCTCACGGACGTTGAGGGGCAGTGCACCTACGTCAATCCCATGTGGCGGCGCATTTACGGGCTGACGTTGATGGAAAGTGTCGGCGAAGGCTGGATGCGGGTGGTGCATCCCGACGATCAAGCAACCGCGGTGAGCGCATGGCGTGAGGCCGTGAAAAAAGCAGTCACCTTTTCGCAAGAACTCCGCATCGTGCGCGCAGACGGCGCCACGAGATGGATCCATGTTCGAGCGGCGGTCATGGTCGCTGACGACGGCGCGGGTGTCGGTCACGTGGGCACGGCTGAAGACATCACCGAACGCAAGCAGGCCATCGAAGCCCTCCGCGAGGGGGAGGAACGCTACCGGAGTCTGGTGGAAAACGCGAGGGACGCCATCTTCACTTTGTCACCGCATGGAATCCTGCTGTCATTGAATCCCGCGTTCACGGGCATTACGGGTTGGCCAAGAGAGGAATGGTTGAACAAAGCGTTTGCGCCTTTGATCCACGTGGAAGACATGGTGCGGGCGTTGATGAACGTCACGGCGGTGTTGCGCGGCGAAACGCCGCCACCCTTCGAGTTGCGCGTCAAACGCAAGGACGGCAGCTACGTTGTCGGCGAATTCACCGTGACGCCACAGTTTCGAGCCGGCAAGGTCGTCAGCGTCCTGGGGATCGGACGCGATGTCACGGAACGTCGCCGTCTGGAAGAACAATTCCGGCAGTCCCAGAAGATGGAAGCGGTGGGGCGATTGGCCGGTGGGGTGGCGCACGATTTCAACAACATCCTCACCGCGATTCTTGGCTACAGCGAGATTCTGCTCAGTCGCGGTCAACTCGACGAGTTGACGTCCCGGCGTGTTGGTGAAATCCACCGTTCTGCCCAACGCGCGGCCGCCCTGACCCGGCAACTGCTCGCGTTCAGCCGCAAGCAGGTCATGGAGCTGAAAGTCGTGGACATCAACTCCATTGTTCGCGACATGCAACAAATGCTGTCGCGGTTGATTGGCGAGGACATTCGGTTGGTCATGGATTTGGCAGCGAACCTGGGAAGCGTGAAAGCGGATCCCGGTCAGATCGAGCAAGTTCTGTTGAATCTTTGCGTCAACGCCCGCGACGCGATGCCCCACGGTGGTGCGCTCACGATCGCCACATTGAATGTTGAGTTTGACGAAGCCAACCCTTCGCCGTCTCCCGACCTGCCGGACGGTGCGTATGTCTGTTTGTCCGTCACCGACAACGGGCAGGGGATCAAACCCGAGGTGCTGGCGAGGTTGTTCGAGCCATTCTTCACAACCAAGCCGGCTGGCAAAGGTACCGGCCTCGGTTTGGCCACCTGCTACGGAATCCTCAAACAATCCGGCGGCGTCATCCTCTGCCAGAGCGAATACGGCCGCGGCGCGACGTTCAAATCCTACCTGCCTCGCGTGGATGCGCCCGTCACAACGGTGGCGACGCCGTCCGAGGACAACACGGCACCACCGGGCAGCGAAACGATACTGGTGGTTGAAGATGAAGCCGCAGTGCGAGAACTCACCTGCCTGGTGTTGCGCGATCTGGGATACAAAGTGTTCGAGGCCGGCAACGGTTTGGAGGCGCTCAAACTGATGGAAGCCGGCAGCCTGCCGCGCTTGGATCTGTTGATGACCGACATGGTCATGCCGGAACTCGGCGGGCGCGACCTGGCCGATCGAATGGCGCAGAAACAGCCTGGGATTCGAATCTTGTTCGTATCCGGCTACACGCAAGACAGCCTCGAAGTCAAAGAGGGCGGTCAATGGGGCGCGACGGGATTTCTGCAAAAGCCGTTCGTGCCGCAGACGCTGGCGCGCAAGGTTCGCGCCATACTGGATGGCGACGGTGTCGTTGTTTGAGCACTGGTTGTAGGACAAACACCGACGCCAGTATCAGACTCGACACGGACAGACCCAGCGAAGGCTGCCTGATATTCATATCCCCGATGGAGCGGGTGCCATCATGGATTTGAATGGTTTGACTGCATGGGAGGTAGGCTCCTTGCGTGTCCGGCCCATGCTCTGGCGGGGCAGGTTTTCCCGCCGGGGCGTGGGGGGCGCCCCACTCAGGAGTAGTTCATATGCGCGTACTCATCGTGGATGATTCGGATGTGATTCGGCAGGGGATACGGGCGTTGCTTTCCCTAATGAACCGAACTGTGGTCGTGGGCGAAGCCGAGAATGGCACGCAAGCGCTGGAAAAGTTCCGCACCGACAAACCCGATGCGGTCATCCTGGACTTGAAGATACCCGAGCCAAGCGGTTTTCAGGTCCTGCGGCGCATCAAACAGGAGTCACCCCAAACTGCCGTCATCATCTTTTCCATGCACAGCCAGCCGCCGTACCGGAAGCGGTGCTTGGAAGACGGCGCGGACTATTTTTTGGACAAGACCGGCGACTACACCAAATTGAATGATGCGTTGATGGAGATTGCGGCACGGATATGAGTCACGAAGGCGGAGAACAATTTCGTCTGCTGTTCGAGGCGGCGGCCGATGCGATTTTCGTTGAGGACACCGAAGGGCGGGTTCTCGACGTGAACCCGGCCGCGTGCGCCCTGCACGGCATGACACGGGAAGAATTGATCGGACGAACGGTGCTGGAACTCGTGCCTGAGTCCGATCGCGCCAACGTGGCCAAAGTGTTTTCCCACCTCGGCGAAGAGGGCTTTGAAATCGTGACCGGTCGCAGTCTTCACAAGAGCGGCAGAGCCATACCGGTCGAGATTCGCGTCAGCCGTATCCGATACCACGACCGTCCCGCGTTGTTGTTGCACGTGCGCGACCTGACCGGTCGGGAATCCATTGAGAAGGCCTTGTTTGCCGCCGAGCAGCGATTCCGGATCATGGTGGAAAATGCTCCCGATGGGATCAACATCTGTGAACGAACAGTGGAAGCCCTGCCCGATGGCACCCGCCGCTCCAAACGGCGGCTGATATTCTGTAACGACCGGTACGTGGAGATGTCCGGGCGGACCCGCGAAGAACTGATGGCCGCCGATGATTTGAATGTGCTCAGCGTCTCGCACAACAGCACGGCCAAGGTCAAAGAGAACTGGCAGCGTGCCGATTCCCGACGCTCCTTTTCCGGCGTGTCTTCTTGGATCCGGCCTGACGGCAGGGAAAACTACTACGAATGGATAGCCATTCCATTGGAGTTGGACGGCAAGGAGCTGGTGATGGGCATTGACCGTGACATCATCGAGCGACGGCAGGCCAGCGAAGCGCTTCTGCGCACCGAGCGGCGCCTGCTGGCCCACAACGCCACCACGATGATTCTTTCCGAAGCCGCCAGCCTTGCCGAAGTCACGCCCCGCGTTCTGCAGACCGTCTGCGAATGCCTCGAATGGGACGTTGGCGAGCTTTGGAGCGTTCACAAGAAGGAAAACGTCCTCCGTTGCGTGGAGATCTGGCACAACCCATCGCTGTCCTTGCCGGAGTTTCGATTGTTCAGCCGTCAAACAGCGCTCGCACCGGGAATCGGACTGCCCGGTCGGGTGTGGGCCAGCGGCGAGCCGGCTTGGATTGCTGACGTGACCGGCGGCAAAGATTCCAATGGAGACAACGGCTCTCGACGCCAGCAGTTGCACAGCGCCATTGCGTTTCCAATTCGTTTGGGGCGCGACGTTCTCGGAGTGATGGCGTTCTTTAGCCGGCAAGTTCGCGATCCTGATCCCGAATTGCTGCAAATGCTCGCCTCCGTGGGCGGTCAGATTGGACAGTTCATTGACCGCACTCGCGCGGAAGAAGCGTTGCGGGAATCGAACCGCCGTCTCGAAGAGGCCGTCAAAGAGCTTCAGTCCGCCCAGCATCAGGTCGTCCAGCAGGAACGGCTTCGCGCGCTGGGACAGATGGCGGGTGGAATCGCGCACGATTTCAACAACGCCCTCGCGCCGATTCTTGGTTTCAGCGAATTGTTGCTGGCCCGTCCGCAATCACTGACCGACACGGCCAAGGTGCGTCACTATCTGGAAACGATGAACACGGCGGCGCGCGACGCGGCCGCCGTGGTGCGACGGCTGCGCGAGTTTTACCGGCCCCGCGAAGAATCGGAGGTGTTCTTGCCGGTCAACCTCAACGAACTGGTCAACCAAGCCATTGCCATGACGCGACCACGGTGGAAGGATCAGGCGATGGGCAGCGGCGCCGGTATTCGCATGAACACGGAGCTGGCGCGAGTGCCGGTGGTGGCCGGCGTGGCCAGCGAATTGCGCGAGGTGCTGACCAACCTCATTTTCAATGCCGTGGACGCCATGCCGCATGGCGGCACGATTGCGATTCGCACCCGGCTGGACAACAGCAGCGTCGTTCTCGAAGTGACCGACAGCGGCGTGGGCATGACCGACGAGGTTCGCGAGCATTGTCTGGATCCGTTTTACTCCACGAAAGGGGAACGGGGCACCGGCCTGGGATTGTCCATCGTGTACGGCATCGTGCGCCGGCACGAAGGCTCCGTGGAAATTGAGAGCGAACCCGGTTGCGGCACCACGTTTCGGATCAAGTTGCCGGCGCAGACCGGCGCGCCCGCCGTGGCGGCGACGCTTTCATCCAACGGTCCCTCGAAACGCCTGAACATTCTGCTGGTGGATGATGAACCACTGGTGCGCGAGATTCAAACGGAGTACCTGACGGGGGAGGGGCACCGGGTTGATTCCGCGCCGGATGGTCAACAAGCCATTCATTTGTTCGCCAGCGGCCGGTTCGATGTGGTCATCACCGACCAAGCCATGCCGGGCATGACCGGCGACCAGGTGGCCGCCGCTATCAAACAAATGTCTCCGCTGACGCCGGTCATCTTGCTGACAGGATTTGGCGATATGATGCTGGCGACCGGGGAAAAGCCGGCCGGCGTGGATTTGGTGTTGAGCAAGCCCATTTCCATTTCCGGTCTGCGGGACGCGGTGGAAAAACTCTGCGCGGAAAAAACCGTCCGGCGCCCGGTCACCAACGGCGAACCGGTTGGGACACCCGCTTGAAACTGTCCACGAGCTCCAACGGGGAACACGTGGCCGTGCCCACCTTGCCGACCACCACGCCGGCCGCGTGATTGGAAATTTCGGCGGCTTCCACCGCGCTGGCGCCCGATGCCAACGCCGCCACCAGCGTGGCAATCACCGTGTCACCGGCGCCGGACACGTCGAACACCTCCTGTGCCACGGTGGGAATGTGATGCGGCTTCTTGCCGGAGCGGAACAGACACATGCCGTGTTCGCCGAGCGTCACCAACAGGTTCTGCGGTCTCCACTTTTTCAACAAGATGGCGCCCACCTGCATCAGCGGTTCATCCGCCAGCACATCATCCAGCGCCTCGGTGTTGGGCAGGCCGGCCGCCGCGAACGCCTCGAACCGGTTCGGCGTGATCACGGTCATATCTTGGAATCGCAACGGTTGCCGGGCGGTTGGGTCGGCAGTGGTAATCTTGCCTTTGCGGCGGGCCATCCGGTTCATCCGATCCAGCGTGGACTGGGACAATACGCCTTTGCCGTAGTCCTCGAAAATCAACGCGTCCACGTCGTCCAAGTGCGTCCGGCAATAGTCCACCATGCGCTCCACTGTTTCCGCCGGCAGCGGCATGGCGCGCTCGCGATCGTAGCGGACAATCTGCTGGGAATGGGCGACTATCCGCGTCTTGACCGTGGTGGGGCGACCCGCGTCCACAATCAATCCGGACGTGTCCACTTGCTGTTTTTGCAGCAGCGACCGCAGCTCCAACCCGGCCGGGTCATCGCCGACGACGCCGATGATGCGGACATTCGTGTTCAACGCCCGCAGATTGCGGGCGACGTTGGCCGCGCCGCCGGGAAAGGAGGATTCGTTCTGGATGTCCACAACCGGCACCGGGGCTTCGGGCGAGATGCGGGAAACCTTCCCCCACAAAAATTGATCGAGCATGACATCGCCGACCACCATCACTTTGCGGCGCGAGAACCGGTTCAACAACGACTGAAGACGTTTCTGATTCATGGCAATTGTTCCAGGGTGGCCGCGGCCCACAGCGGCACCAGCAATTCATGGTGCCCCACGATGTAATAGCCGCGCCCGCCCTTCGCGGTCGGGCGGCGCACAACGTTCTCCGTGGGCCGATAATGTCGGATCATGTCGAATGTCGCGGTGGTGATGTTGTCCACCGTGTTACCGAGATTTCGCGCCACGGTCAACGCCTTGAGAAAGACCTCCGGCATGATGACCGCCGAGCCGATGTTCAACACCACTCCGCCTTCCAACTGCGCCACGACCGATGCGAATCGCTGGAAATCGAGGTAACTGGCCTCGCCCAACACCGCGCCTTCCGCAGCCGGATGCTGATGGATGATGTCCGTGCCGATGGCGATATGAACGGTGACCGGCATGTCCTGGATCGCGCCTTGGTGCAAGATGCTGAGATGTTTGTTCGGAAACGGTCCGGCCATGATCGCGTGCCCGATGGCCCGCCCCGCGCCAATGCCTTGCCGAACACCGTCGGCCATTGCTTGATTGAGCAGCCGGCCGGTCTCATCGGCCATGCCGAACGTGCCGTCTTCGAGTCCGCGCTGCACGTCTTCGCTGGTCTGACCGGCCAGTGCCAGCTCGAAGTCGTGGATGGCCCCGGCGCCGTTGAACGCGATGGCCGAGATCACGCCGCGCTGCATCAGATCAATGAAAATGGGATTCAGTCCGCACTTGATCGTGTGCGCCCCCATCATCACCACGACGGGGCGTTTGTGGCGCACGGCTTGGGCGGTGGCGGACACGACGGCGCGCAGATCGTTGCCGATCAGGATGCGCGGGATCGAATCGAGAAACTCCGCCAGGCTGCCGCCCCGTTTCCACGGTCTGGCGAGCTGATCGAGGTGGACTTTGCTTTCGCGTTCGCGCAGCGGGTAGGTGCGTATCTTTCGAAAATCAAGCGGAGGGAAATCCATATCAGGGCTTTTTGTCCCGGTCGGGTTGGAGGTTGTTTTGTTCGATCTTCGTCAACGTCAGTTTGATGCTGCCCACGCTGGTCTCGGCCACCACTTGCAGTGGCAGCCGTCGTTCATCGTCGCTGAACCACACCCACATGCGGCCCTTGGTCGCGGCGACCAGCTTCAACGCTGGTTTGGGTTCGATGCGCAACGCCGGCACGCTCCCTGTGGCACGAGTGGAGATGTGGCGGCGAAGATCGGGTTTGACGGTCACCGTGTAATTGGTGCTGGCGGCGTGAAGCGCGAATTGACATTCCTTGTTCAGCGCCAACGGTTGTGACCGCAGCCAGAACACGGACGACAGGATGTCCTGAAACGGTTCGTTGATCGGCAGATGGTTTTCCCGCCGGTACGCTTGGTCGTAACTTTTCAACCGGACGGTTACTGCCTCGCACGCCTCGTAATCGTAGCGGGTGTCGTCGAATCGCCGCAAGGAGCCTTCCGAGCGTTCTTGCAGGAAACGCCGGGAAAAGAACTGATCATAGTCCATCCAACTGCTGAGGGTGCTCTTGACCGGGTAAAGCTTCTCGGCCACGCCGCTTGTGCGGGCGTTGGCCACAAACCGGTAACACGGATACCCGCCCACGTTCTCGATGCCGGTCACCTCCATCGAGGCGTGTCCAACAACCAAGAGTCCCCAGTTGAGTTGGTACACGAGACGTTCCCCCACGTTGAGCACAGCCTGTGTCTGCCCGTGATGAGGCGTGGGCGCCGCGAGACTGGCGGCCGCTGACAGCAAGAAAATGGTCCAGCAACGTGTCATGAGCTCCGAGGTTCGCCCTTTGTGCCATCGGCCAGCGCGCACGTGATGGCCTGTCCGATGGTCTTCACAAACTTGAACTGCATCTTCTTGCGGACCTCGGCCGGCACCTCGGAAAGATCGCGACGGTTGAAGTCTGGCAAGAGGACGGTTTTTACGCCTGAGCGGGCGGCGGCGAGCACTTTTTCTTTGATGCCACCCACTGGCAGGACCTTGCCCCGCAACGTTATCTCGCCGGTCATGGCCAGCTCCGATCGGACCGGCTTGCGCGCCAGCAGTGACGCCAAAGCCACGGCCATGGTCAGTCCGGCCGACGGGCCGTCCTTGGGTATCGCCCCGGCCGGTACGTGGACGTGGATGTCGGATTTCTCAAACAGGTCCGGGGCGATGCCGAGAGATTCGGAACGCGACCGGATATAGCTCAGCGCGGCTTGGGCGCTTTCGCGCATCACATCGCCAAGCGAGCCGGTCAGGATCAGCCCGCCCTTGCCCGTCATCCGGGTGGCTTCGATGAACAGGATGTCGCCGCCCGCGCTTGTCCAGGCCAGACCGAGCGCCACGCCGGGCTCGGTGAGGCGTTCGACCACGTCGTGGAATACTTCGGCGGGGCCGAGAAACGATTTGAGATTGCGCGGCGTCACCACGACGGTCTGGGCGTGGTTTTCGACGATGCGGCGCGCAGTGCGACGGCAGATCGTGGCTATTTTGCGGTCCAGATTGCGGACACCGGCCTCGCGGGTGTATTGGCGGATGATGCCGGTGAGCGCGGGATTCGTGATGAGGAGTTGTCCCTCTTTCAGACCGTGTTCCGCGACCTGCCGGGGAATGAGGAATTGGGTGGCGATGCGCACTTTGTCTTCGTCGGTGTAGCCGGGCAGGTTGATGACCTCCATGCGGTCGCGAAGTGCCGGTGGAATGGGATCGAGTTGGTTGGCGGTGGTGATGAACATCACATGCGAGAGATCGAACGGCACTTCCAGGTAATGATCGGAGAAGGAATGGTTCTGTTGCGGGTCGAGCACTTCGAGCAGGGCCGCGCTGGGATCGCCGCGAAAGTCGGCGCCGACCTTGTCAATCTCGTCGAGCATGAAAACCGGGTTGTTGCTCTCCGCGCGGCGCAGCCCCTGGATGATGCGCCCCGGCAATGCGCCGATATAGGTGCGCCGGTGACCGCGGATTTCGGCCTCGTCGCGGACGCCGCCGAGGGAGATGCGGTGAAACTTTCTTCCGAGCGATTTGGCGATGCTCATTCCGAGCGAAGTCTTGCCGACTCCGGGAGGGCCGACGAAGCACAGAATGGGCGCCTTGCCGGGCGCGGCCGCGCCGGTGTCGCCGTTGTGGGCGCTCTTGAGTTTCAAAACGCTGAGGTATTCGAGGATCCGTTTCTTGACATGCTCGAGATCATAGTGGTCCTCGTCGAGCACCCGCTTGGCGCGGGCCACATCCAGAGCGTCCTCCGTCCGCCGCGACCAGGGCATGGCGATCAGCCAGTCGAGATAACTGCGTGAGACGGTGTACTCGGCGGAAGCCGGAGGGATGATCTCCAGCCGGTCGGCCTCTTTGACGGCCACTATTTTCACGTCGGCCGGCATCTGGGCGTTCTCGATTCTCTCGCGGAGTTCTTTGATTTCGTGGCCTTGTTCGCTGGACTCGCCGAGTTCTTTTTGGATGGCTTTGATTTGTTCGCGCAGGAAGTACTCGCGCTGGGTCTTGCTCAGGGCGGAGTTGACCTTGCTCTGGATTTCGCTGCCGAGTTGGAGCACTTCAAGCTCGCGGTTGATGAGCGTGGTGAGAAGGTTGAGACGGGTCTTGACGTTGTAGGTTTCCAGAAGCCGCTGCTTTTCCTGTAGCGAGATGTTCAGGTTGGCGGCAATGATATCGGTCAGCTTGGAGGGGTCCTCGATGTTGACGATCGCCACTTTCAATTCATCCGGCATGGAGGGAGAGAGCCCGATGATTTCTTGGAACCGGTTGGCGGCGTTGCGCGCCAGGGCCGTCAACTCGATGCTGTCTTCGGTCTGATCCTCCATCGGCGCGATTTGCGCGGACAGATATGGTTCCTTGGAATGAATGGCGACGATGCGGACCCGTTTCATTCCCTGGATGAGAGCCCGCACGGTTTCATCCGGGAACTTCAGCATCCGCACGACGCGGGCGATGCAGCCATACTCGTGAATGTTGTCCGGCTGGGTGTCGTCTTCGTCGGGGGTTTTCTGGAGCGTGACAACCAACAGACGGCTGCCGGCCACGACATCATCAATGAGCTTGATGGAGGGGGCGCTGGAAATCAGCAGAGGGGCGACCATTTGCGGGAACACCACCGTGTCACTCAACGGCAGAACCGGCAGTTGCCGCGGTATGACGGGGCCTGCTGTCGGTGCGGACAGAATTGGGTTGCTCTCGCTCATGGGTGATTGGCGGCCTTTGCCTCCTTGGACGCAAAGGCGAGTCTAGGGATTCAACGAACGATTTCTCAATACCGCCCTGATGGTGCGGCCGGGGAGCAAAACGGTCAAGCCTGGTGTTCGATCACAACGGTAACCGTTGAGGCGATGGCGGACGGCGATTTGGGCAGTTCGATGTGCAGGAAACCGTTTTCGAACTGGGCGCGAATCCGGCTGCCGTCAACGGAACGGGGAATGACGATACGCCGCTCGAAGTGTCCGTAATCAATCTCCATCTGGCGGAACGTGCAGCGGCGTTGCCGGCAGGGGTCGCGTCGCTGGCCGCGAACCAGCAGCAAACGGTCCTCAATGGTGATCTGAAGGTCCTCCTTGCGAATGCCGGCCAGTTCGAGCCGCACCACCAGATGATCAGGCGTCTCATACACGTCGGTGTTCGGAGTCCATGTGGCGTGAACATCCGGTGACGAGTCACCGAGGAGTGTTACACTTTCCCGCAGGTATTGGTCAAAGTTTTTACCCATCGCCGAGGTCTCAACGCGACCATCTTAGACTCGAATGTCCCGCAAAGCAAGTGGCGGCGCTTCACGGACCGATGGCGAACGCTGTCCTTGCCCGGTGGGGTGGGGTGGGATAGTCTGCTCGGCATGAGTCGCTGGCAAAAGTTTGCGCCGCTGTACTCGCGATTGCTGACGTACACCAAACCGTACCGGGGACGGTTGTTTTTGGGCATCGCGTGCGGGATCCTCTTTGGGTCTTCCAACGCCATCGTCTTGTATGTGGTGCGAACCATCTGGGCGCGGGTGTTTGAGGATCCCGGTCAGAGTCACTTGCCGTGGTATCAGATCGTCGGGCTGGCCGCGCTGGCGCCGTTGGCGATGGTGGTGCGGGGGGTGTTGGATTTTCTCAGCGATTACCTGATGAGCTGGGTGGGGCAGCGAAGCGTGCTGGATCTGCGGACAAAGATTTTTCAGCACGTGCAGTCGCTTTCGATGGATTTCTTCAGCAACACCCGCACCGGCGAGGTGATTTCCCGGCTGACGCAGGATGTGAACCTCGTGCAGCAGGCGATTTCGAAGGTGGTGGAGGACATCATCAAGCAGCCGTTTACGCTGTTGTTCCTGATCATCGCCTTGTTGCAGAACGATTGGCGGTTGACATTGGCGGCGCTGGTGTTGTTCCCGTTGTCGCTGGTGCCGGTGCTGCACTACGGGAAGCGAGTTCGCAAAGCCAGTCGTGCGCAGCAGAAGATTCAAGCTTCCGTGGTGTCGGTGTTGCACGAGGCCATCGTCGGCTCCCGCATCGTCAAGGCCTTCAGCATGGAAGAGCGCGAGGCGGATGACTTCTGGAAGCTTTGCCGGGATGTGTTTCGGCAGAAAATGCGCGTCGCCCGCGCCAAGGCATTGAGCAGTCCGTTGATTGAAATGGTGGCAGGCCTGGGGGCGGCGCTGGTGTTTGTGTACGCGTATTTTGTGGAGTTGCCATCGAGTGTGTTGGTGGCGGAGGCGATGGGTTTGTTCCTGATGTACGGGCCGGTCAAAAAGCTCAGTGCCGTCAATATGCAGATTCAGGAAAGCATGAGCGGCGCGGAGCGGGTGTTCGCCTTGCTGGACCGGCAGCCAACCGTGGTGGAGAAATCCGGCGCCCGGGCGTTGCCTCCGTTCCAGAAAACGATCCGGTTCGACCACGTGAGTTTCCGGTATCGTCCGGTTCTTGCTGCCGACACGTCAGAGAACACGCCGGTCTTGGATAACATCAATTTGGAAATCCCGGCCGGCTCGCTGACGGCAATCGTGGGCGCGAGCGGAGCCGGCAAGTCCACCTTGTTCAATTTGATTCCGCGGTTTTACGATGCGGCGGAGGGCGCGGTGCGGTTGGATGGCGTGGACGTGCGGGATGTGACATTCCAAAGTCTGCGCCGGCAAATTGGCCTGGTGACGCAGGAGACGTTCCTGTTCAACGACACGGTGGGCAACAACATCGCCTATGGAAAACCCGGCGCGACCCGCGAGGAGATTGTGGAATCCGCCCGGCGGGCACACGCGCACGAGTTTATCGAGGCGTTGCCCCAGCAGTACGACACATTTTGTGGTGAAAGTGGCATCAAGCTCTCCGGTGGCCAGCGTCAGCGCATCGCCATTGCCCGCGCGATTTTGAAGAATCCGCCGATCCTGCTGTTGGACGAAGCCACGAGCGCGTTGGATACCGAGAGCGAACGGGCTGTGCAGGCGGCATTGGATGATTTGATGTGGGGCACAGTCAAACGGCAGTTGACGATGATCGTGATTGCCCACCGGTTGTCCACGGTGCAACACGCGGACCGAATTGTGGTGCTAGACAAGGGACGCATTGCCGAGGAAGGCACCCACGATCAGCTTCTGCAGAAGAACGGTCTTTACAAGCGGCTTCATGATCTTCAGTTCAATGCCTGAGCGTACTTTTCCATGCTAGGAGCCATCGCCCGCATCTTCATCCAAATCCTCAATGCCACGGTGCGCTGCCGGGTGGAAGACCCGGGCGGGTTGCTGGCCGGCAAGGTGACCCAACCCGGCATCGTTGCGTTCTGGCACAACCGGATATTTCTCATGCCCCGCCTGCTGCGGATGCGACCAGCGGCGGTATTGATCAGCGCCAGCCGCGACGGAGCCAAGCTTGTGAGGATTGTGGAAGGTCTGGGTGTGACGTGCGTGCGCGGTTCCAGCAGCCGACGGGGACGGCAGGCATTGCGTGAGTTGACGCGTTATGTGCGCGACGGCTATTGGATCGGCATCACACCGGACGGGCCGCGCGGGCCACGATACAAGGTGCAGCATGGTGTCATCAGTTTGGCGCAGCTTACCGGCGCGGCAATCCATCCGGTGTCGTATTCCGTGAACTGGAAAATTACATTCAACAGTTGGGACAGGTTCATCGTGCCGCTGCCGTTTGCGAGATGCGTGTTGCGCGTCGGCGAGCCTGTGACCGTGCCCCGCGATGCCGATGACTCGCAGCGAGAAGCTTGTCGGGCGCGTTTGGAGCAGCAACTCATTCATTTGACCGGAGAAGATTGACCATGCCCCATCACACTATGGACCCCGTATTGCGGCAGGAAGTGAGGCACATCACCACCCGACTCGGCCATATCATGCGCGAACAGGCCGGTGACAAGGTGTTCCATCATTTCGAACGACTGAGGAAACTCAGCCGTGACATTCGCGCCCGGCATGATCGGGCGGACATTCGCGCCAAACGGGCATTGGTGCGCGGTGTTTCAGTCCACGAAGCGTTGGATTTGACGCACGCGTTCAGCATTTTCTTTCAACTCGTGAATCTTTGCGAGGAACGCACCCGGGTGCGGCATCTTCGAGCCAACAAAATGCCGCCACAGTCGTTGGCGGCCTTGTTTGCGGAACTGAAAGCGGCCGGTGTGACGACGGAGAAAGTGCAGGAATGTCTGGATGCGATGGAAGTGCAGCCGGTTTTGACGGCTCATCCGACCGAAGCCAAACGCCGAACGGTGTTGAATCAAATCCTGCGGTTGGCAGCGATGCCGGAGGATCCGGACGAAGCACTCGAATCGCTCTGGCAGACGCAAGAAGTCCGGCAGCGCCGCATCGGCCCGCTGGATGAAGTGAAGAACACGTTGTTTTTCTTCGACCACACTATCTTTGAGACGGTGGGGAAATTCTATGAATCGTTCGACACGGCGTTGCGCCAGTATTATCCCGAGGCGAAACGCGACCGGGCCTTTCTGAGCTTTGCCAGTTGGGTGGGCGGCGACCGGGATGGCAATCCGTTTGTGACGCCGGAGGTGAGCGTGTTGACGGCCAAACTTCACAGCGATCTGATCCGGCAGTTTTACGTGGAGCAATGCGACCGGCTGATCGAGGAATTGACTCACAGCGATCCAAGACTGCCGTTGCGAACAGAGCCGGCCACGCCGCTGGAACACGTGCCGTTTCAACGGGGTGAAGTTTTCCGGTGGGAGTTGGTGAACATTCGGCGGAAGTTGCAGGGCGGCTATCAGCGGCCGGAACAATTCATCGCTGATGTGGAGAAGATTCAGCGTCGGTTGATGCGTCAAAACGCGCGCCGCAGCGCCAACGGCCGGGTCGCGCGACTGATCAAGCAGGCGAAAGCGTTTGGATTTCATCTGGCGGAGTTGGATTTTCGCGATCACAGCGGCAAGCTGGAGGAGGCGCCCGGTGACATTGCCTCGGAGATGCAGACCATTCGGCATCTGCAGCGCGAACACGGACGGGCGGCCGCCAATCATTTCATCTTGAGCATGACTCGAAGCGCCGGTGATGTGCTGGCGATTTTGAAACAAGCGCACCGAGCGCGTTTGCGGGACGTGGACATCGTGCCGCTGTTTGAAACAATCGGCGACCTCGAGAGATCCTCGACGATCGTGCGCGAACTGTGGAGCGACGCGGAGTATCGGTCGCACTTGGCGCATCGCGGGAACATTCAGGAAGTGATGTTGGGTTATTCCGATTCCAACAAGGATGGTGGGTATCTGGCAGCCAACTGGTTCCTGTACCGGACGCAAAACGCACTGGCTGATTTGGCCGTGGAGCAGGGGATCAAATTGCGATTCTTTCACGGCAAGGGAGGGAGCATTGACCGTGGCGGGGGACAAAGTTACCGGAGCTTGCGCGCGCAGCCGGCGGCGTCACATGGCGGTCGGATTCGGATCACAGAACAAGGCGAAGTCGTGTCGCTGAAGTATTCCAATCCGGTCATTGCGGAACGAAACTTGGAACAACTGACTTCGGCGGTCATGGCCGTGTTTTGTTTGCCGCCGATGAAGCTGACGCACCCGGAACGCATGCCGGTATGGGAAGCGGCGATGGATGGGCTGGCGCGCGAGTCATTCGGGTTTTATCAGCAGTTAGTGTACGGCTTGCCAGAGTTCACGGAGTATTTCTGGCAAGCGACACCGATTGATCTGATCGAGCATCTGCGGATTGGTTCGCGTCCGAGTCGGCGGCGGGCGACGCCGGACATCCGACAGTTGCGGGCGATACCGTGGGTGTTTTCATGGACGCAATCGCGGCATCTCTTGTCTGCTTGGTATGGATTGGGGCATGCGCTGGAAACGTTCGCGCAGTCGCAGCCGGGCGGGTGGGAGCTGCTGCGGCAGATGTATCGGGAATGGCCGTTCTTTGCGACGTTGTTGGATAACGCGGAGTTGTCGCTGGCCAAGGCGGACCTTTACATTGCCGGACGCTATGCGCAGTTGGTCAAGGATGGCGGCGTCCGACGCAAGGTGTTTGGCCTCATCGAAACTGAGTATCGCCGTACTGTTTCGCAAATCCTCAAGGTAAATGGGCACTCTCAGTTGCTGGCGCGTCAACCTGTGCTGGCGGAATCCATTCGGCTGCGGAATCCGTATGTGGATCCGTTGAACTACTTGCAGATTCGGTTCCTGCCACGTTGGCGTCGGATCAAAGTGAAAGAAAACGCCGAGGAGCTGCGTCAACTATTGGCGTTGACGGTTCATGGAATTGTCTTCGGGATGAAGAGCACCGGCTGAAAGACCGACCGGTGAGGGGCTTGCAGAGGTTTGTCTAACTTTGCAGTGGATTGTCTCAGGTAAAACGATTTTTTCTTTGAACATTCTGCCCTTTTTGTGGTCTATTATCAGTGAGGACCCAACAGGGCTGTTCGTGGAAGGACCCCACGGCCGGATGGTTCGCTTCTCCTAGCCTCACCTGGCCTCACCAGGAAAAACCACGGCCACCTTCGCGGACAGCCCACTTTTTTTACAGTTTCCCCTGTGACGCGTAATAGGCGTGATATTCAGTGACTTTCTCCACGTACCGGCGAACACCCGGCCAAGTGATGCCCGCCAAGAACTCTTTGGAACGCAGCTCGCCCTGTTTGGGAATCCACATCCGCGCCCGTTCGCGGCCGGCATTGTACTCGGCCAAGGCGAACGGCAGCGGGTCATCAGCCCCCGCCTGCTTCCAGTAAGCCAACGCCCGCCCCAAGTACCAGGTGCCGACCTCAATGTTGATACGGGTGTCCCAGAGCAAGTCCGCAGAAAAATCGCGCTGACCCACCGACCTCGCCCAGTCCCGTCCGGCTGGCTCGGTCACCTGCATAAGTCCGATGGCCCCTTTTGCACTGCGGGCAAATGGGTCAAAACCGCTCTCGCAACGCATCACGGCCTTGACCAAGAATTTGTCCACACCCAGCCGGCCGGCTATGGCCTCGATTTGTTGGTTGAACCGTTGCTCCCGGTATTCCCAGCGGAAATAAACAACACCCACCGCAGCGGCTGCTGCCAGCACCAGTGCCAGCGCCAGACCATCGGCAAGCGATTTCGTTCCTTTGGATCGTTTTCTGCCCACGGTGGCCGGCCATGTCTTGGGGAGAAACCGGGGCTACGGCGCCTTGAAGATTTCCGCGAAGAACACCTTCATGTGTTCCCACGATCGTTTGTCGGCCAACTCATGATAGGCCACGCCCGCTATGCCCGCCTTGCCGGCATTCGGATTCGTGAAACTGTGGACAGCCTGACTGTAGAAAATCAATTGCCAGTCGGCTCCTGCTTCGCGCATTTCTTTTTGAAAACCGGCCAGTTCATCGGCCGAGATGAAACTGTCTTCCACGCCGTGGCAGACCAGGACCTTGGCCTTCACCTTGCCGGGTTGGGCGGGCATCGGCGTTCCCAGCGCGCCGTGGAAACTGACCACACCGGCCACATCGGCTCCACTACGAGCCAGTTCCAGCACGCAGGTGCCCCCAAAACAATAGCCGATGGCCGCGATTCTTTTGGTATCCACGTGCGGCTGCTTCTTGAGTGTTTCCAGCGCGGCCAATATGCGTTTCCGACCGGCTTGGCGGTCGGCTCGGAACTGACCGGATCGCTTGCCGGCTTCCTCGGCGGAGGTGGTGACAAAGCCGTCGCCATACATATCCACCGCGAAAGCGACGTAGCCCATTTGGGCCAACATTTCGGCGCGTTGTTTCGCGTAGTCATTCAAGCCCCACCATTCCGGCGCGACCAGCACACCGGGGCGATCGGTCTTCACCGAGTCATCAAAGGCAAGGTGGCCTTTCAGTGTCACCTCGCCGTCCTTGTAGGGAATTGTTTGCGTTTTGATTTCGGCCCGCGCCAGCGCCGGGACCAACAAGAGAGCCAGCAAAATGATGGTGTTCATGCCGGCAACTTTAGCCAACGGGACGCAACGGCGGCGAGGATTTTCTGCTGTCCACCGACGAGCTTCTTCAAGTCCTCGACCGTGTCCACATCGAACGTGACCGGCAACTCAGCCAGCGACGCGCCGAGGCGACGGGCGCGTTGCCGGGTTTGCGCCATGACGCGGGCGGTGCTCCAGGAAATGCGGGAAAAAATGTCGCGCCTGCCAGACAGGCCAATCAGCGCGTAACCGCCGTCTTCTGTCGGTTGCGCCACGATGTCGTGCTGTCGAAGCAACCGGAACGCGCGTCGCACAACTCGGAGTTTCATCGTTGGCGCATCGGTGCCGATCATCACCACCCTCCGGCATCCTTCCGCGAAGCTTTCCTCAAAAATCGCGCTCATGCGTTCGCCAAGTGAGCCGTCCGGTTGGGGACGAAGACGATACCGGGGATTGTGGACGATTCGACGGAATGGCGACCGGGACGGTGTGTATCGCCACTCCACTTCGAATGGCGTTTCCGCAAACTCACGCGCAAACGTTTCCAACCAGCTCCGATAGAGTTGGGCGGCGCGACGCGCTCCGATCCCGTCGGCCAAACGGGTTTTCACGCGGCCGGGCGTCGGGTAGCGGGCCATCAGGATCAATCGTTCTTGGTTCATGGCTTCGACATCCAAAGTCGAAAGATGGTGGTGATGATCTTGGCACCGGCCCGGACAGAGCCAACGAGACTGCCGGAGATTTTGGACTTACCGGCAGCCCGCGCTTTGTATTCAACGGGCAGTTCCCGGACGCGAAGCCCGTGCCATACGGCTTTCATCTGCATCTCCACGTTCCAACCCCATGTCGGGTCTTGCATCCGCAACTTGTCCAGCGCGTCCCGTCGCAACATCCGCATCGGGCCGCAGTCGCGGTAGGAGTGCCCCGTGACCAGCCGCATCAGCAGGCACGCCAGCCAGTTCCCGAACCGTTGCTGGGGCGACAGATGCCGGCGGGAATCTCCGAGCAGACGCGCGCCCATCACGAAATCCGCGTCGCCGCTCTCGATCAGTTGTTTCATCGTGACCAGTTGCGATGAATCGTCCGCCCCGTCCGCGTCGAGGATGGCCACCAACTCAATGTCGTCCGCGAGCTTGGTCAATGCGGCCAGACATGCTTGACCGTAGCCGCGACGTGGCTCAGTCACGACCACGGCGCCATGTTGTCGGGCCATGTCGGCGGTGGCGTCGGTGCTGCCGTTGTCGGCGACGATGATTTGCGAGGCCAGCCCGGCAGGGATGTTGTTCAGCGTGTTGGCCATGCATCCGGCTTCGTTGAGCGCGGGCATGATGATCGCCAGTTTCATTACGGGGCGGGGCAGGGCGACTTGGTCAACGCGCCGCCGCAACTGCTGCCGGCGCCGGCGGTGCAACCGAAGCAGTGATCGCCCGTGAGAATCTTGCGCCCGGCAAGGTCGGACGGCGAAATGTCCCACAGAAACAAGGGGCGCCCGTTGTGCCACTGCATGTCGAGCATCTGGTTGAAATCGCAGTCATAAACTTCGCCGCGCCAGCTCACGCTCAACGTGGTGCGGCACATCAGCCCCTCGACGGCGGCGGGATTGAAGTTCTCGATGAGCAGGTGCATGTATCGCTCATATTCGCCGTTCTGTCGGAGCCAGGCGGCGAATCGGGCGATGGGCATGTTCGTCATGGTGTAGAGACGGTTGAACACGATCCCGAAATGCTCGCGTAGTTCGACGTGGTAATCGGACTCCAGTTCCGCTTGCGGCCCCGGCAACTTGGCCCCAACCGGGTTATAGACCAGATGCAGCGGCAACTTCGTGCCGTAGCCAAGCTCATTCAGTTTCTGCAACGCGCGGATGCTCTTGTCGAACACGCCATGGCCGCGTTGCGCGTCCACGTTGCCGGCCGTGTAACAGGGCAGCGAGGCGATGACTTCGATTTCGTTGCCGGCCAGAAATTCCGGCAAGTCCTCGTGGCCAGATTCGAAGAAGATCGTCAGGTTACAGCGGTCCATGATGTGACGGTTCAACGATTTGACCCGCCGCACCAGATGCCGGAAGTCCGGTATGATTTCGGGCGCGCCGCCGGTGATGTCCACCTTCGGGATGTCGGTCTTCGCCAGCCAGTCCACAATGCGATCAATGGTCTCACGGGACATGATCTCCCGTCGGCCAGGACCGGCGTTGACGTGACAGTGGTTGCAGGTCTGATTG